>JAKPFY010000085.1 GCA_029551185.1 Bacillota bacterium | reverse complement strand
AGGGGTCCTGAGATACGATTGGGCGAGTTCCAGGACGGCAAGGCTTATCTGGAAGAGGGCAGCCGCTTCGTACTTACCGCCGAGAAGATCTTAGGGAATTCCAAGCAGGCATCTGTGTCGTTTCCCAAGCTTTCAGAGATTGTGTCACCCGGAACTCTGATCTTGCTTGATGACGGCAATATTCAGCTAGAGGCCCTGGAAGCCGGCGACGGAGTAATAGTTACCAGGGTACTTAACAGCGGGTGGATCTCAGACCGCAAAAAGGTCGCGGTCCCTGGGTCGAGGATCGAAGGCCTGCCTGCAGTCAGCGAAAAGGATAAGGCTGATATCAGGTTCGGCGTGGAACACGGCATTGACTTTGTTGCCGCGTCGTTTATCCGGTCAGCCGACGATGTGCTGGATGTCAGGCGTGTGCTTGAGGAGCTGGGTTCCAAGGCCCAGATCATCGCCAAGGTGGAATCGGTTGCAGGGGTAAACGCCCTTGAAGAGATCCTCAAAGCTGCAGACGGGCTTATGGTGGCCAGGGGGGACTTGGGTGTGGAGTACCCGCCTGAGGAGATCCCCGGATTGCAGAAAAAGATGATAAATCTTGCGAACAGGCTTGGAAAACCCGTTATCACTGCTACCCAGATGCTGGAATCAATGATCGAGAACCCAAGGGCAACCAGGGCGGAAGCCTCTGACGTGGCAAATGCCATATTGGACGGAACCGACGCGGTGATGCTGTCAGGCGAAACTGCTTCGGGCAAATATCCGGTGGAAGCCGTTAAGTTCATGGCCAAAGTTGCACTTGAGGCTGAGAAGCTGCTTGATACAGAGGCTTTCATGAGCAAGTATAGCGGTACGATCGCCAACGTCACCGAGGCGGTGAGCCGTTCGGCGGTGGAGTGTGCCATTGCCCTGGGTGCTTCTGCCATAATAACTCCTACAGAATCAGGTTATACCGCAAGGATGGTGGCGCGTTTCAGGCCAAGAATCCCGGTGTTTGCAGTCACCCCGCATGAAGAAACCTGCGGGTGGCTCACCTGTGTGTGGGGGGTGGAGACGGTCATGGGACCGAAGATGCCCGAACACTTCCTAGGACCGGAGGACACAAGTGATGCCAAAGAGGTCCGGGATGCCGAGCGTCACGGCACGGCCGAAGAATCGGTGCAAAGCAAAGATGCCGGGCTCTCTGGGGCTCAAGCCGGCCACGGGCAGACCGGCGATGTATCTGATATGGCTATTAACGTACTCAGGGAAAAAGGTTTGATAGAAGACGGGGCGCTTTGCGTAGTTACCAAAGGGGTGCCGCAAGGCGTTTCGGGCACCACCAACGTGATGGAAATAAGGACTGTAGGGGATGTGCTGCTCAAAGGCTCGGGTATCGGGCAGATGGCGGTGTCGGGCAAAGTGGTTGTGGCCGAGACGGGCGAAGAAGCCGTGTCCAAAGCTTTCCCCGGCTGCATTTTGGTGGCCCGGGCTACAGACAAGGCGTTTGTCCCGGCTTTGAGGAAGGCGGCTGCCTTGATCATGGAACAGGGCGGGCTTACATCTGACGGGGCGATTGCAGCATTGCACCTCAACATCCCTGCAGTGGTGGGCGCGGTTAACGCAACCAAGCTCCTCAAAAACGGGGACATAGTGACTGTAGATGGGGCGAGAGGAGTGGTTTACCGGGGAGTGGCACGGGTAAGGTAGCTCTGTATTGACATAAACAGGGGTCGTCCATATATAGTTGTATGTGGAGTTTTTGGCAGGAAGCGATGAAGGGGAGTAACTTCCCGCCGGCAAGTATGTGTTCAGCGTACAGCATTCAGGCGGGTGGCCCTTGCCGTCAGCACGGCGAAAGCCCGGCAGGCCTTCAAAAGTGAGACCTTCGTCCTGGATGAGACGGGATGAGGGTTTTTTATTTTCCCATCCCGGAAAGCTCAAGGGAGGGGCTTTAATTGGACGGTTTGCTTTACGGGCTGCTTGCCATGACATGGCAGCAAGCTGTAATGATCGGTATTGGTTTTGTGCTAATCTATCTGGCTATTGCCAAGGAATACGAACCGGTGCTGCTCTTGCCCATCGGGTTTGGCGCTATTCTCACCAACATCCCCGGTTCGTCGGCGGTTGGCCCCGGCGGTTTCCTTACCATCCTTTATGACGCGGGGATTATTACCGAACTGTTTCCTATTTTGATCTTCATCGGCGTGGGGGCGATGATCGACTTCACACCGCTTTTGCAGCAGCCTGCTATGTTGTTTTTCGGAGCGGCGGCCCAGCTTGGCATTTTCCTCACAATGGCTATGGCAGGGCTGGCAGGATTCAGCCTCAAGGAAGCGGCGGCTATCGGTATCATCGGTGCCGCAGACGGGCCTACTTCGATTTACGTGGCGACCAAGTTTGCCCGCCACCTGTTAGGCCCCATATCTGTGGCGGCGTATTCATATATGGCGCTGGTGCCCATTATCCAGCCTCCTGTGATCAGGGCACTTACAACTCCGGAAGAACGCAAGATAAGGATGCCTGTAGTTCCTGCCAGAGAGGTGTCTAAGACCACCAGGATACTGTTTCCCATAGTAATCACGCTTATTGCCGGCTTGGTCGCACCTATAAGCCTTGCGCTTGTGGGTTCGCTTATGTTCGGCAATCTCATCAGGGAATGCGGGGTGCTGGAAAGGCTTTCGAAGGCAGCCCAGAACGAACTTACCAACTTGGTGTCCTTGCTCTTGGGGATCACCATCGGGTCAACCATGGTTGCGTCTGAATTCTTGCAGCCCAGGACACTCCTTATCATCGGCATGGGGCTCTTGGCGTTTGTGTTCGATACTGCAGGCGGCGTGATTTTCGCCAAGATTCTCAACTTGTTCTTGAAAAACAAGATTAACCCGATGGTCGGCGCGTGCGGGATATCGGCATTCCCTATGTCTGCCCGTGTGGTGCAGAGGATTGCCCAGCAGGAAGACCCAGGCAACTTTGTGCTGATGCAAGCGGTAGGTGCAAACGTCGCAGGCCAGATCGCTTCGGTGATAGCCGGCGCGCTTATACTCGCCTTGGTGAAGTAAGGCACTGATTCTGCGTAAAGCGAAGTAAAGCGAATAAGCTTGCTGTATTCGCAATGTTTTCGCATGTTAGGGAGGGTGTCAAGTGGAGGTACTGCGGGAAACACTGCGCATTACCGGTGTGTCTATGACGATCATCTTTGTCATGATGGCCGGCTTGTACGTGGTAATACGGATACTCATGAACGGAACACAAAAGCCCAAAGAGTGATTCCGAAAGCCTGGCTTGGAAGTACACTGGAACCGGACGGTGTGGCGGGAAAACTACCTGGTTTGTGTTGGCGGTTTGCGGATGCCGCACACAGGCGCCGGAGGAGCGACAAGGAATAGCGCACCGATGAAAAGAACATCAATGAAGAGCACACCAATGAAGAGAACACCAATGAACAGCACTTTGACGGAGAGAGCAGGGCAAAGGGTGACTTCATATGTTGCGGGACCTTGTAATGGGTAACCAAAAGATGGTTGTGGCAATCCTGCTTATTCTGGCTTTGCCTATTGTAGATCTGGTGCTTTTGTTCCCCGTCGGAAAGTACATAGGATTCTGGCGGACCCTTGGGCTGGTATTCGGCACGGCCCTCTTGGGCGTGGCACTTTTGGCAGTCCAGGGATTTGGGGTGTACAGAAAGGCATTAAACGAGCTGGGGGCAGGGCGAATTCCCAAGAATCAGGTCATCGACGGCCTGCTTATTGTAATAGGAGCTGTGCTCATTTTGCTGCCCGGGCCCATGGCGGATGTTGCAGGATTTGTACTGCTGTTCCCCCTTACCAGATGGCCCGTAAGAGGCGCGGTGTTGCGGTGGATAGAGCAGTATATTTACATAAAAAAGAACTTGCCGCCTATTGTGTACAATCCTTGGTTTTTGCTCTCGACGCAGACAGAAGGACACTCTGGCTGGGACTTCACAAAGGACTTTTTGGCATCAGGTTAACGTTTGATCTGTTCAGCTGCAAAATGGCTCCCAGCATTGGAGGGATCTTTCTGGTATCAGGTTAACCCTTGATTTGGCCGGTTCTGGTAGCCAGTGACGGAGGAACCATGTCTTTATGGTGAAACACCTGCAACATGAACCTGGCACGTGATGCGCCCACGTAGAGGTCTGCGTCAGTGCACGTGCGCTTGCCGGCTTTCAGCCCTATCAGGAACACAATGTCCGATTCCAAGCCCTTAAATGAGCGGATTGTGGCAAACCTTACTGCATTGGCCGGTTGATCCTGAGGGCTTTGGGAGACTTCACCAAAGACCGCAAGGGGCCATGAACCTACGGTTTTGCATCCTGCGAGGCAACTGTTTTCCAGGCGGTTGGGAGACAGAATAAGGATCCGCTCTGGCCTGATGCCCTGGCTTACCAACCTTCCGATTTCCCGTTCAATCATCCGTTTCTCCTCTTGAGGGGATCCCCATGGGTGATATATCACCGGAATGCCTCCGCGGAGCCGGCCGCGCCGAAGAATACCTTCTTTTTGTCCAACTCCGTCTCTTCGAGGATCCGGGCCTGTTCTTCAGTGAGCACTTTTGTGGCTGCGCTGTGGAACATCTGGATTTGGTCTTCCAGCAGCGCAAACACCTTAAACGAGGGTCCGAGCACTTTGTCTATCAGAAATTGGATAGCCTGCGGGTTAGGTGTTATGTGTTTGGGGAAGAGCGCCCGGATGTGTGTATCAAGATCTTGGAGGTGGTCGTACAGGAAAATGCTTTCCGGTTCAACGTGGTCGGGCAGGTCTCCTGTGATCTTCTTGGTTTCCGGGAAACACAAAGCGAATCTGATGTGTGCAGAGGGAACCTGCTTTCATCCGACTTTTGTTTGTACCGTTCCAGGATGGCCCACATTGCCCTTTGTGCCTGTTCCACCGGGTCTTTGGCCATTGGTTCTGTATGGTGCTCACTGCGGCGGGCGCCTGAAGGTGCGGGTTTGAACTCGTGCCACCGGCCGTTGGCGTACATAATGTTTCCTTGCTTGACCTCGAATACCACATAGGTTAGTTCCGGATGGACCACCACGAAATCGGCCTCGCCGATAGCCTGAAAATCCTCCCGACCGTGCGGGACTTCCAACCGGTACTTGTAGCTGTAGAACACGGTGTACTCATCCGGAAGATCCCTGCATGCCAAGTAAAACATGCGTTCACCGTCGTTTTGTATCATCTGTGCCGGCAGATCCGGGACCATTTTCGCCATGGAAACACCTCCGCCGGTAACAGGTCCTTACCAAGACCTAGTGTGGTAGTTCAACCTTGCCATGGAGGAACCTCGGTGAGTATCTGGTAGTCTCTTTCTACCATTTGAAGATAAATCCTGCTTGGGGTAATAGGGAGGGAGTTGGCTTGTTGTTGCACCCGAATGCCGAGGGGTATCGTCCATATTAGCTGGAAAAGTCTTTCCCCTTAAACCGACCACGAAATCAGAGACTTCCATGCTGTTGATGGCGGTTACGATGTGGCCAGGACGGATGTCATATAGGTACTCGAGGTCTATAGATACTCAGTAGAGCGGGAGGCTATCACTTGCATAAAGGATGAATCCGGAGGACCTGGCGTCGTTACGATGGATGCCCGCGGATTTGGAGATAGTGGCAGCTTTGAAACTGACTAGCTCCTAGTCGTACCTGGTCTAAGACTTGCCATTTGCCAGCGGAAACTGGTTCAGATTTGACCAGTCAGGTTTCCTGGCGGGCTCAACTGGTTTGAGATCGTCCAGTTCTTGACCGAAGGTGGTTAGGAATCAACCAGTTGCAATTGTATGGCGGTTTGGAATTAACCATCCCGCCCCTTAGCCAGGAGGAGCTGGTTAGGAATTGACCAGTCTAAGACTGCACCTGGTCCCGCATTTGCCAGCTCCTGAAGCAATCTGGTTCGGAAATGACCACTGTTGGCTCTTGGCGGCTCAAGCTGGTTTCGAATTGACCAGTCACGAGTGCTGCCTGGCCGGCATTTGACCACCTCGGACCAGAACCTGGTCAAGAACCAACCAGTCTACGGTGTTGCTGTCCGAGACTGGTTCAGAATTGTCCAATTGTGGGTCGCAGCTGGTCTGTAGTTGGCCTTGTGCGGCTTTCAACTGGTTCAGAATCGACCACTTAGGCTTTTTCGGTATGGGGACTGATCTAGAATTATCCATACCCGAATCATACCTGGTCCTAACCTGACCACTAATGGTCGAAGTCTGGTGAGAAATCAGCCACTTTGGCTTTCTGAGGAGAGAGGTTGGTTTCAAACCGCGCAATTCCATGTTTGACCTGGTCTGGCATTGACCACCTCCGCCTAGACAATGGCTCATATTCAACCATGGTGTCTTATTATAGGCTCAGAGATGGCCGGTTTCCCACTTTGTTGCCGGTTGCGTCTTGTTTGCCGGGCTATGGTTCTTTTGATGTTTGCAGTATACTCCTGGCAGAGGCTTTCCAATGACCGTACACGGGGGCCATTTGGATCAACATATCTTAGGGGGATACCAGGCGGGATTTTGGCCAGCATACCTTTGTAATTCAAGTCCTCTTCGGTAACAATCATCAGTTCAACACCATGTTTTTTGCTGAGGCTTACCTTTATAAGATCCCGCATTTGAAGTCTGCGGAGCGCTTCATCATCAGGAAATATATCTGTTGTTCTGAAGTGTTGTTGGCCCTGAAATTCCCAGGCCACATTGTACGGTTCGGGCAAGTAGCAATCATACTCCATATATTCACCCGTTTCAGGATTTTGTAAGAACCATGGCCGCGCGTTTTCCAGTATTTCAGGTACATCAAGTAAGATTTTGAGCCACTCATGCATATGGGTTTGCCCGACCCGTGCTACATATCTGATTTGTTCCTTGTACAATTCAGCAATTTGCACTTGGTATTCATCGGATATGGTAGGATACATTGCCTTCTTGGATCCCTGGGTGAGGACCACAATCCAGCCGCTATCAGCGAGTCTCTTGCTTTGAATGCGAACGGTACTTCTCGCCTGACCTGTCATTTTGCTCAATTCACTAATGGAGCAGCCTGGGTGGAGCAGAAGATGGATATACAGAGCAAGATCTGCAAGATGGAGGGATTCTTCTTGGAGCAAACCCGTAGGTACCTGTAAGAACAATTTTTCGGTATTTGTCAAAATTCAACTCACCCCTTCATAGTTTGCCATATTCTACCATATAAATCCAAGAAGTGACAACTGAAAACGTCAAGAACGAACTGGCTTCATTGTGGAATCGATATGGAGCAGGGAGAATGTGAAGACACATGAGGCCAGAGGCAACAGCGAGCACACCGTAAAGCGGGTTAAGAGCATCAAGAGACCCGGGCAGGGCACATCGGAGGCTAGGACAGAATTGTGGTAACAGCCATGGGTTAATAGTATATGAAGGCCCGGGTATATCCGGGCCTTCTACATCATATCTCTTGTAAGAAACTCAAGCCCTAGGGCTCTATCCAAAACAGGTTAAGACAGGCTAAACGAACTTCAGCCAGCAAATGATAGCCACCGTCTCTGTGTCTGGGGGGCCTCAGAGCTTCCTGCTAATCCAGCTCAAGCAGTTTGCTCCTCGCTGCACGGGACCGGTCCCAGAGCCTCGTGCTAATCCAGCTCAAGCAGCCGGTAGATAATCACCGCGGCTTCGCGCCTGGTAGCGCCGTTTCCCGGCAGGAAAGTGCCATCAGGATAACCTCTGAGCACGCCCCACTCTACGGCCTTAACTACATAACCCCTGTATGTCGGAGGAATGCTTTCGTAATCGTCAAATCCAGGCAACGCGCCGGCATTCTGAACAGCCTCATTTTCAAGGCCCAGCGCACGAGCTGCCATCACGCACACTTCCATGCGTGTGATGGGGGTATCAGGCCCGAACCCGTCGGGATACTCTTCCGGCCGGATGATTCCCAGGCCCATTGCAGTGTGGATATACGGTTCTGCCCAATGGCCGTCCTCCGGAAGCAAGACCATGTCCCTTCCCATAATGTCTTGCTTAGAGAACGAATCTGATGTCTCAAAGGCTGCCTCTATGGCCAGATCCTGAGCTTTAAGAGGTTCAATACCGCATGCCCGAAGCAGCAATGTTACGAACTCAGCCCTGGTGAGGGAGCCTTCAGGGTCGAACATATCGGCGCTTTTGCCCTGTATAATCTGTCTTTCGTATAGGCTAAGAATGTGCGGGTCGCCCCAGGGGTGTTCGCCGGTGACGTCCTTGAAGGGATTGTGTTCCGGCATCTCCGGGTCAGGATTTTGATGTTCTTTGTCTGCCTTAAGCCCGGTGATGCAGAACATGGCAGACATGTTACCGGCCGAAGTCTCAAGGTTTACAACGTATAGTCCGGGTTCTACAGGATTACCTTCATCATCGGTCTGGTCCCAGGCCCAGGTCTGGGTTTCGCCGGGGCCCAAGTCTACAATAATCATAATCGAGATAGGGGAGAACACCACGGTACCGTCAGGCCTGGATATTTCCCATGGAGCTCCGCGTGAGAGTGTTATGCTCGAGCCGAGCCCGTTGGTGAACGAGAACCCAACAGGTTCCCCCTGAAGGTAGATCGACTTGCTGGTTCGGAAGAAGGTTCCTGCCTCAGCATCCCACACGGTGATGGGGTGGAATGCCTGGTTGAAACCTGGCTGCTTAACGGTAAGATAGAAGTCGCCGGCGTCAGAAACAGCTACGGCCAGTTTTCCGTCTGCATCGGTCGCGCCTATCACTTGCGGCTGGATAGCTTTAGATTCTTCGTCCGTCCCGGTACCGGTGTAATACGGCTGATACCTCGGGACGAGATACACTTCTGCCCCTTCTATGGGACGGGATTGATCTTGGTCGATGACGTGCATGACTTCCACGACGAACTCTTCGCCGGTTTTGACTATCTCTGGTGCCGATATAGCCATTCGCGTAGGTGCTGGGTGGCTCATGTGCGACGAAGCTGCTGCCCCCAACCCTGATGTGCTGTAAAGGACGATGCTCAAGGCTAATGCTAGGCAGATGGCCACGTTAGATGTCCTTTTCATGGCAAATTAACCTCCGTTCTCACATTGTGGGTCTGCCACAGGCGCCTTTGCTTCTCCATGCCGCGGCACTATGTTTGTTTTGTCTTACTTCTGTTCAAGAAATGTTGCGCCTGGCAAGTCTATAGACCTTCGCAGAATTCTGTTTGTTCCAATGAAAGATGGATTTGCAGAAGTGGAGCCATGTTTCCTCAAATACTTGAAGTATAATGGATTTGACTTGAAACAGATGGCAGAGCAGAGATGCCGGAGGCAAACGGAGGGGTACTAATGGATAAAGAGCGGTCACAGCAACAACAGCCACAGCGCGAGTACTGGCACGGAAAGGCGTTTGCGTTTTTCACCAACAAAGAGTGCGAGTTTTTCCCTTGTCATACAGGGATTGATCCAGAAGAGTTCAATTGCCTGTTTTGCTACTGTCCGCTATATGCCCTCGGGGATAAATGCGGCGGAAGGTTTACCTATGTGAACGATATCAAGGATTGCAGCAACTGCGTTGTTCCCCACAGGAGAGACAATTATGGATATATCACCGGGCGTTTCAATGAAATAGTGGAGGCGATGAAAAGGATAAGGCAGGCAGATTCGTAAAGCAGGTGCTGGACATAAGGAGCACGTACTAGTTTGAGGCAGCAAGGAGAACTCATGTTTCCTCCAACCAGCAGGTTCAGGAGGTAGGCGGGGCAAGCCTCACTGGCAGGTGCCATAGTCTACCATGATACCCTGGAAGGCGACAACGGAAATCCCAGGGAGGAGAAGAGCGAGTAAACCCCCGGGGAACGGGAGGTATCTCAGGTCCGACCTGGCTACCGGTTCAACCCGGTTAGGCAACTTGTTGAACCTTCCGGGCGGTGTTTCAGACTGATGAGGCGGTTTATTGAACCCAATGGGAGGAGCTATCAAACCAAGTGGCCTCAGCTGATCCTGGTGTCCACGGGTCTGGGACAAGACAGAGGCAGGAGCGATATGCTTCCGCCAGGGCTTTCCGGTAAGCTTCCTGGTCCTCGATCTTGGATTGAGGTTTCCATCCATCCTATCCATCTGATTCAGGTAAGCAGATCTCCATGGAATCAAGGGTCTCCAGGAACCCGTCAAACTGCTCTTGTGATTCGGAGTATGCCCACAGGTTGCCACCCATAAACGACTCAGCCATGCTGCGGGTGAACTCCATCGCATGGGTTCTTGTGCCGTCGTCGAGCATAAACATGACGCTATCAGCGTTGCGTATTAAGGAAAGCATGATAACCGCGTTCTTGAAGAACGGCCCTTGGTTTATGTCTTCTGAGTAGAACCTCAGTGTGTCTGCGTCTGTGTTGAGGTAAAGAGTGACTGAATAGGGAGGGGTATCGGTCTGAAGACTAAAATGGCAGTATTCCACGTTGGCCGGATACTCCAGGGTGGTCACTATACCGCCCACCTTTGGGGCGTTCCCCACATATTCGGTTCTGTATTGAAGCAGAGTTGAAGCCAGGCCCTTGTCGCCGGTCCGCGGATTGACTGCCAGGCCGATGACCACAGCCACAACCGTAACCAAAGCCACTGCGACAACCCACCACTCAGGTTTCCTGTAGTTCAACACGTTTTTCAACCGGCTCTTGGCTTCGCCTTCGCCGAAGGCAATCGGGACTGCGGCAACCATCCTCTTTCCGGTGGACAGGTTGAGGAGTACCTGAGAGTATTCCACCCGGCTTCCGGCGTCCATGCTGCTTATGACCTTTTCATCGCATGACATCTCCATGTCTTTGACGCTAAGGAAGAACGCAAGCCACACAAAGGGATTGAACCAATGCAGGACCAGTGCCAAGAAGGCAATCACCTTGGCGATATGGTCCAGACGCTTGATGTGGGTCAGCTCATGGAGGATTACGAATTCTTGCTCCTTTTCGGAAAGGTCCGAAGGCAGGCATATCTTCGGGCGTATAAGGCCTATCACGAAGGGGGTATCGATGTGATCGGCCAAGTATATGTTGTCGCGGTGTCTCACCGCACCGGTAAGCTTTGAGCGTATGCGGATGAGGGAAACCACGCCGTATACCAGCATCAGTGCGATTCCCAGGAGCCATATGGTTCTTGCTATGGAAACCCATAGCCGGATGGGACTAATGCCTGTTACGTCACCGGCGGGAGGCTGGCTTGGCAGGACAGGTCTTGAAGTCTTGTCCACGAGTCCTATGCCCGGGCTCATCTGCGGGCCTTCTGAATGCATGATGCTGTCTGCTATAGGATTGGGTTTGATACGGACCAGGCTGAACACACCTTGGAGAGAAACGGGACATACCAGACGGAAAAGTACCACGCTCCATAGTCCATAGGAGTATGCCTTTGGGGCTTTTCTCAGGAGAAACCTCACGGCAACCACAAACAGGATCACATAGACCGACGTGAGACTCATGTTCAGAACTTTGATGAAAACAAGGTCCGTGGGGAACATAGTCTCCATGGTATTACCCCCTGTCGCGGCTTTTCAATCCCGCTTTGTACCGGTCGATGAGGTCTTGCAGTTCGCTGATTTCCCTTTCGGTGAGGCGCTTTCTGCGTGAAAAAGCTGCCAAGAAAAGCGGGAGGGAACCGTCAAAGGTTTCGTTCAGGAACCGCTCGCCTTGATGTGCGAGGAACTCTTCTCTTGTCATCAGGGCGGACACTACTGCGTTTTCGTTCTTGAACAGGCCCCGGTCACAGAGGCGCTTGAGCATGGTGTAGGTCGTTGACTTTTTCCAACCGAACTGCTGCGCACAGAGTTTTACCAGGTCACCGGAGTTGATGGGCTCAGTGTCCCAGATGAGTTCAGCAAAACGTCTTTCCATTTTGCCCAGTCGGTATTTGTTCAAGGCTCCTTACCTCCTACAGGACGTCGGCACTCGAACAGCACCCAGCAGCCTCTCGCTGCACTTAGGTCTAAAGCTATTAGACCTCACATTGAGTCTAATAGCTTTAGACCGCACTGTCAACAGGGTACCCCAAGAATTCCCCTCACTGTTTTTCATGAAAAACACTTGCTGTGTCACCCTAGAAGGGTTCAATGCAGAGGAGCGAGAAGAGAAGAGGGAAAAAAAGCCAGGGCGGAAGCCGTAACGGATTCGGAAGCAGGACCGGAAGAGAGGGAAGCCCGGGGGATTTCCGGGGAATTTCCGGAAAGGTCATGTTAGGTGAACCAAAAGGAGGGCAGGTTGATGCTTAAGACAGATGTATTTGTGCCTTCACGTTTTGAGGGCAAGGGAAGGATTACCCTGCGAGGTGTGGAAGTGCCGTTCCACACAGTAAGCGAAGACAACGTGTTCTATGATGACGAAGGCAAACCGATCGCTTCTATCTTTTCGTATTCCTACTTCCGTTCGGATGTGGAGGATGTGGATTCCCGTCCCGTGATTTTTGCGTTTAACGGCGGCCCAGGCACGTCGTCCATGATGCTCCACGTAGGTTTGATGGGGCCTAAGCGGATCAAGTACGGTGAGGTGGACGACGACGGCTTGCCTCTCCCGCCGTATGAGTCTTGCGACAATCCCCAGTGTCTCCTGGATATCGCCGACATAGTGATGGTGGACCCTGTGGGCACAGGTTTTGGCCGGCTGATCGACGAATCCAAGAAAGACTTGTTCTGGGGAATTGAAGCCGACGCAGAGGCGTTACTCACTTTCGTCCAAGCTTGGCTGGCCCGGTACAACCGGTGGAAGAGCCCGAAATACCTGCTGGGTGAGAGCTACGGCTGTACAAGGGCTACCATTGCCGCTGGGATGGGGTCTCTCGGTGGCGCAGAGCGGGCTTACAGTGTCACCTTCGATGGGCTGATACTCATCGGTAACACGGTGTCTGTGGGCAAGTATTTTATGCAGGGGATGCAGATATATCCTGCGGTGTTGGCTTTCCCGACCTTGGCTGCGGTTAACTGGTACCACAACCATCCCTCTGACCAGACGGTAGAGGAGTTTGTCGCAGAGGCTAAACAGTTTGCTGATACCGAGTACCTGTTGGCTTTGTATCAAGGCAACTCCCTGGAGACAGAAAAACGGGAACAGATAATCGAACGGGTCATGTACTACACAGGGGTTTCCCGGGAGTACCTGGAGAAGCGGGCATTGTTTGTGGAAGACGTGGAGTTCCGCCGGGAAGTGATCCGCCACAAGGGACGCTCTGTGGCCCGTTTGGACGGGCGGATTACCCGGCCGTTGTACGAGCCGTTCGTGGATGAGGAGAAGTGGGGTATCTACGACGATGCGGCGGAAGGCAAGTATAACCCGTTCTTCCAGTCGGTGCTCTGCGGCGAGGTGTTCCCCATGCTGGGCATCAAGACGGATCGGAACTTTGTGAACTCCCATTCCCTGTGGCGAAAGTGGAAATATGAGATGAAAGAGCGAAATACTGCCCAGAGTCTAAGTGCAGCCATGCGTAGGACGCCCAATATGCGGGTGTTTTTCATAAACGGCTGGTACGACATTTGCACCCAGATCGGCATTCTGTACTACACCTTGGACCATTCGGACCTGCCAAGGGAAAGGGTGTTCGTCAAAGGCTACCCGGCGGGCCACATGACATACTTGGGGGAAGACAACATCCAAGCGGTGGCTGATGACATATACAAGTTTATCTTGGGCGGGGATCCGACGGAGTAGGAGGTAGCCAACCGGTTCCACCCGGGTGCCCAAACCGGCATGGATTGGGTGATCCGACCTAGTAGGAAGTAGCCAACCGGTTTAATGATGGGCGAAGGTCTTCAACCTAATCCCCGCAGTCGTGAAGGCGCGGTCTGCTCAAGAGAGCGGGCCGCGTTTTGTGTGGGAAGGGCATAGATCGACAATGTCTAGAGGATATATGAAGGATTTGGTCGAATATGCAAAACGTGTCGTTAACCAAGGACGAGTTTACTAGCTGAACCGCTGTTTGTAGCCGTGTGTAGGAGCACGTATTTCTCAATCCAACCGTCGGGTTTGATGCTGTTGTACTTGGTCTTATAGGTGTGGTTTTTTCAGTTGGTTTTCAGCACTTTTGTCTGGCCGTTTTGGTATGCAAACAAAAAGCACTCTTTTGGTTTGGTCCGACACTCTGTGTCGGAGCGACTGTGTTAACTTCATCTAGAAAGGGGGAATCAACAGAAATCTGCCAGCAGAGACGGCGCGCCGATGGTGTCGAGCTGGGTAAAGAACAACGATTTAGGAGGTATACTCTTGCATCTTACCATCCAGCTGGAGTCAACGTCGCCTTCGTTTGAAATTCCTGTTCAGTACAATTACCTCGTTCAAGCGGCAATCTACCAAGCTCTCTCTAAAGATGTAAGTGGCTTTTTCCACGACGTTGGTTTTGAACACAAGGGGCGCAGACTCAAGCTATTTACCTTCTCGCGTTTTATAGGCAAGAGCATTCTCATTAAGGAAAGGGAGGTGCTACGCTTTCAAGGCCCTGTCACTCTAGTTGTGTCGTCGCCTATCCACCAGTTCTGTTCATCACTGGCCACAGGCTTGCTCAAATTGGGTAACGTGACCATCGGCCCGGCTGTATTGAGTGTGACCAAACTGCAGGTATCCGAGCCCAAAGTCGAAGGCAACGGAATAGATGTTAGAATGCTGTCTCCTACGGTCGTATACAGTACCATGACAAGATACGATGGAAGGAAGTACACTTGCTACTTTGCTCCGGGCGAGCCTGAATTTGAGGAACTAGTTTGGCGGAATCTTGTGAGGAAATATGAGATACTAACTCAATCCGACCCACCTGAAGCACCTGGTTTTTCTATAGAGGTAAAAAGCAATCCGAAACTAAGCATTCTCAAATACAAAGGCACTGTAATAAAAGGCTACATGTGTTTTCTCAGATTGTTGGGCCCTCAGCCCCTGCTGCAGGTTGCCCTCGATGCAGGTCTGGGTTCCAAGAACAGTCAGGGTTTCGGATGCCTGGTACCCGACAAGCCTGTACCGGCCCGTGAGGTGTATCTGTAACACAAAGGGTTTTGTCTAAGGAATCCTATTACCTCGAGGCGCTAAGAAATAACTAGAAAGCGGGGATGTGTATTGGGTTTTATAAGTGCAGTTAGGGATATTGGGCGTCATCGCATAGAAGAAGCCGAGTTTTATCGGGATCTCGACCTCAGGTTGTTGCAGCTGCCCCTGATGCCTTCGTTTGATTCTGATAGAGGTCAAGATGCAATTCTGGTGGGACTCAAGATGGAAGATCCGCTGGACTCAGTGCTGCACATAGAAGGTGTAGACAAGGTTGAACTCCGGGCTTACTGGACCGAAGGGTTAACTTTTGACGAACAAAAACGACGCTATTGTTTCAAAGAGCCTGCTGGGAGTAACGTAACCTGGGGATTTTCCCCTGTCTACCGTCTAGGGAGGCCCAAGAAGAATAGTGTCAAGGACCTCTTGGGTTCCAACGGACGTCTGGCTAGACTCCGCCGGACTGTACTGGATGACTACGAAAGGTCTGGTGTGTTCTCTGAAGGTTCCGTGGATCTAATAATAGAGGAATTGACAAATAGGGCGGAAGAATTGGCTGATTTGTGGTCCGATAGCAAGCGAGACTACATTCTAGTGTTTGGTGTGTTTCATGGAGGACGCTTCTTGTACCCGGGTGACGTCCCAGCATTTGTCCACTATTACAAGAACAAAATCAAGAGCCAAATATATGATTCCTCCTTTCCGGGTTTCTGCAGTGTCTGTCATACACACTCAGAACAATGTGTCAATTTGGACCAGGTATTTGCATTTGCAACATTTGATAAACCAGGTTTTCTTCCTGGGACGCGGGGTACTGCTAATGCTCGAAGTAAGGTGTTCCCGATATGTCTTGCTTGCTTTTCTGAATTGAACTTGGGTCGAGAGTATTTGGATACACATTTTTGCGATCGGAGAACCATTTGGGGTATCAACATCTACGTTGCACCAGAGCTGCTCTTCGACTTACGGTCTCCAATGTCTCTAAACGATACTTTCCGGGATTTCATTCGTGTTGGCTTGCGAAGAGAAGAAAGCCTGTTTAGGAGTTTGGCCCGGAGAGATGAAGCCTTAGTTTACCACTTTGTGTTTTGGGAGGCTCAACAGGCACAGGAGCGGATCCATCTTATGGTCGAAGACGTTCCGCCTTCTCACCTAAAACAGCTGGAGCGTGTGTGGACTGAAACAGCTAGAGTCTTTGAACTTGAAGATGAACGAAAGACTCTGGATTATGCCTTGGGTGAAGTGGTTAGGGTTATTAGGTCGTTTGCGGGAGAAAGTGAACAAGACCAGAAGGCAATGCAGATGTACGCAATATCTGTCATCGGCAAACTGCTAAATAATGAGCCTGTAGATGTCAAAACTATCAAGACCTTAGCTGTGTCACGCTTGCCAGGACTTGTTCACGATGACAAGTGGCTGGACTATGGTTCAGCCAATGCCCAGAGGCTAGCTGCCATAGTTGATTTCCTCAATAGATGCGCAAGGAGGGGATAGTGTTGAACTTGGAGTTTCTGGATCAGTTTTCCGATGATTACCTAAAAAAGGACGAAGGGAAAGGAGTGTTCTTGGCAGGTGTTGCTCTGGGAATGTTGGCCAGAGCGCAGATTCGGGAAGATCAAAGTCTTGATGATGCACCTCTTTTCAAACAGGTCAATTTTGGCAAGATGCAGATGAGGGACCTAAAAAGGCATCTTACCCGAGTACCTGAACTCACAAGGGCGTACAGAGTATCTGCACCTGGACGGCTTGAGCGGCTTGCAGGAGAAGCTGGCTCTCTCCTCTTAAAGAGTGGTGCAAAGACCCTTGGAGTAGATGGTAATTTCACCTTTGCCGTCGCATTCTTAAATGCTTGGCAGTATTATGCGACCATTTTTGACATTAAAGCTTCCAAGGAACATGCCGATGAACAGCGTCTGTCCTTGGAAGCCGGAAATTAATGAGGGAGGGGTTTTGAAATGGCTTTTGCAAATCGTAGAGAATTACTGTTTGTATATTCTGTGAAGGACGCCAATCCTAACGGTGACCCCCTTAATGCGAACCATCCCCGGTATGACGAAGATACAGGCAAAGTGCTAGTTTCGGACGTTAGGGTCAAACGAACTATCAGGGACCAATGGATTCGCAGTGGAGAGAATGTTTTTGTAGACGGTGAACTAAAGACTTTGAGGACCAGGGCGGAGGAGCTTAAGAAACTTCTGGGAGTGAAAACGGGTCAGGAGGCTCTTGCGAAATGTATTGATGCAAGATTATTTGGTGCTACTTACGCTCTGGGCGGAGAGCGATTTTCTTGGACAGGCCCTGTTCAATTTAAATGGGGTAGATCGTTGAACCGCGTCAAGGTTGAGCTGGTTCAAGGCACAGCTGCATTTGCAGCTCGCGATGATGCCTACCAGCGGTCATTTAGGAATGAATATATTGTGCCTTTTGCCTTGATAGCGGTCTATGGCATTGCCAACCAGTATTCTTCTCAGGAAACCGGTGCCACCGATGAAGACATTGATTCTATGGTTGAAGCGTTGTGGAAGGGAACTCTCAACCTTATTACAAGAAGCAAGATTGGGCATCAGCCGCACTTGCTTATGGAAGTCACCTACGAAGACGGATTCAACGGTATTGCCGGATCCTTGGACGAACGGATAACAATTCGGAATCTGGATGGTAGTTCTATGTCAGATGAACAGCAGTTGGCCTTGCGTGGTATTTCAGAAGTGAAGTTAGACGTGACAGATGCATGTGAAGCAATTCTTCGGCACAGCGACAGCATTAAGCAGGTTCGCGTGCTACGATCGAAAGATCTAGAGATCGTTGGATTAGAGCCCCTAGAGACTCTAGGCGGCCGGCTGGTGGTTGAAGCAAGATGAACTCTGAGGTCACAGTATTTGAAGCTTCTGGTCCCATAGCGATGTTTCGCAAGCCGTATACTACTACTTCTTCAGTTTCGTTTGCGTTTCCTCCACCAACGGCTATCGCTGGGATGATTGCGGCTATAATTGGTATACCAAATGGAAGTAGTAACGAACCTTCCAATGCCCAGTACTGGCCGTACATGAGGGGAACCAGAGTAGCGGTACGGATTATGGCTGAAGTCAAGTGGAAAAAGCATTCGTTGAATTTCTCAAACACAAAGAATCCGCAGGACAATCCCCGGATCCAGGTCAAGCACCAGTTTGTCGGTTCTCCTCGGTATCGCATTTATGTTACAGGGCAGCTGGAGGAGCGGTTGAGAGAATTCCTGGAATCGGGTTGCTTCATCTATACCCCGTGTCTTGGGACCGCGTACGCGATTGCAGATCTGACGTACATAGAGACTTTTCCGTGGCAGCCGGTAAAGGAAGACGTAATCGGAGTGGATACAGTGGTACCATGGAATGAGGATCTAGAGGTTGACGTATTGCGCTCCCAGGGAATATTCCGGGAAATTGTGCCCTTTAAGTTCGATGAAGAGCGAACTCTGATTGAGAGTAAGACTGTGTTGTATCAGCCTTCACCTGCAAGCAAGATATATTTGCGCCGGAGGGATGGACTGGATGTCACGCAATGTGGGGAAGATGTGGTGGCCTGGTTCCCTCCCTGGTGATCTGAAAAGCCATGACGACAAACTACTGAAGGAGCACCTTCAAAACGTAGCATCTATTTCAAGACAGCTAGCAGAAATCAATAAAATTGACGTAGATACCGATCTTCTAGAATTTGTTGGGTGGACCCATGACTTAGGTAAGGTCCACCCGACCTTTCAGGCCTATCTTGAGGGTAGGTCACAAGGGGTGGAACATTCACGTCCTTCTTCATATTTCACCCTCAGTCTCACAAAATGTCTCATGGCAGCTGAGGTTGTAAGGCGGCACCACACCGGCCTTCAGGACATCGCAGATGTGAAGAGTTTCTGGGCTGGGGATCGTTTGGATTATGCGGTCATCAATGAAAACATGCGCAGTTTACTTCCAGATTGGCCGTGTTTATTGAGCGAAGACGAGTGGTACGATTTTGTCGACTGGATAAACCTTGACCTGAAGGTCGATGAAACAGAATGGCTAAAGTGGCGCACGTTATATTCCATGTTCATTACCGCCGATCGCATGGATGCTCTGGGTGTTTCCCACATTACCTCCAAGGCAATACCTAGCTTCACTCTACCGAATTTCAAATCAGATACTAAGATGAACAAATGGCGGACCTTAGTACGGAAAACATGTTTGCAGGGGCTCCCGGGCGAAGTAAAGCCAGGTATATACACTCTTACTCTGCCCACCGGGTCAGGAAAGACAGTAACAGGTCTCCAGATTGCAAGCGACTTTGCTTCGAAGATAGGAGCTAACTCGATTATCTACGCTTTACCTTTCATTGCTATTGTAGAGCAAAACGCTAAAGTAGCCCGTGAGGTCTTCGGCAAGGATGTGCAAGAGGACCATAGCGGCATGTTTGCTCAACAAGAAGAACACGATGAGGCCAGCCAGGGGCCTTTGCAGCGGATGTCCAGCTTGTTCCGCTACTGGACTGAGCCAGTAGTGGTAACCACTTTGGCAGCACTTTGGAATGCGTGTTTTGAGCCTCGGGCCAATGCTTCTATGAATTTTCATCGGCTCCATAACTCCGTGGTAGTTCTTGACGAGCCTCAGAGTATTCGCCCGGAATTGTGGAAGGGCTTTGGAAAAACCATGGAACTCCTGGCGGAGCAGTGTGGTACTGTGTTCTTGCTTATGACAGCCACTCAACCTCATATCAGCAAAGGCACTGAATTGGCCGCTGGAATCCAGCCTTTTTCTGAGTCGCGGCACACATATGAATACTTGGATGAAAAGATCCCGATTGAAGACCTTCCGTACTTGCTCGAGAGTCATTTGCCGGTAGACGATGGTTGTGGTCTAGTTGTCCTAAATACCAAGAAGTCTGCCTTCCAGGCTTGGCGTGAGCTCCGCGACCGGCTCGATGGGCCTGTGTTGTTTCTCTCTAGGTCTATGGCTCCCCTTCACCGGCGGGCGACGCTAAAACGGTTGAAGGAGTTACGCGAAAGAGGCTGCAAACATCATTTGGTTGCAACCCAGGTGGTTGAAGCCGGTGTAGACCTGGATTTTGACTGGGTGTACAGGGACTTGGGTCCTCTTGATTCAGTGATCCAGGTGGCAGGGCGGTGTAACCGCCATCTCAATCCGGATGTCCATGGCCGTGTACTTGTGGCAGAGCTGCGCGCTTCCAATGATCGTTCGTTCCACTCCTATGTGTACAGCAAGATTCTTACTCTTGCTACCCGGGAAATACTGTCTCGATACCGGTCGTTCTCGGAACATGAGGTTCCAGCGATGGTTGATGAATACTATAAACGTATCCTTGAACGGATCCATACGCAGAATTTCTTCGATAATGACATACGTAAGGGGCATTGGGGCAGTTTGCCCAAGTTGATAGAGGAGCAGGACTTCTACGAGGTGCCTGTATTTGTTGAACTTGATGATGGCCTGCTTCCCTTGCTTGAAGAACTAGAGCAAATAGAGTGGTCCTATGAAACCCAAGAACGAATTCGCTATCTGCGCAACATGGCATCTCAATACATGATCGAAATACCCCTTAAGTCTCTCTACCAAAGTTTGAACATGATAGGACGGATAGAGACAACAAGTGACGTTCCCCCGCTGCGACCTGTGTTGAATGGACGATATTGGCTGCTCTCAAGAGACGCAATTGGTGAAATCTACCATCCGGAAGCGGGATACATTCACCCTGGTCTTCAGGAAGATGACATAGGAAATTACATGCATTGACAGGGTGTGTTGAAATCAGGGGATGGACGGCCGAAAAAGGGGTGATCGTAGTATGAGTGAAGATGAGTTCCTAGATCCCACGTCACCTCACATCCGTGTTCACACTGTAGCCGGCGATTTACGGGTTACAGGGACGCTTGTGTGGTATTACTATGTCTGCAAACGACAGGTTTGGCTCATGGCGCATCAGATCAATCCCGACGAGGATGATCCAAACATTGAATATGGCCGCTTCTTGCAAGAAGTAGCGTACGGTAGAGAGCAGAAGGAAATCTCGGTTGGTTCTTCTAGATTTGACATAGTGCAGAGACAAGATGGGACCTTTATTGTATCTGAAGTCAAGAAAACCAGCCGCCATGAAAAAAGTGCTACGATGCAGCTATTATTCTACTTAAAGGAATTGCACGACCGGGGCATTGATGCAGTGGGCGAACTCCGGTTTCCTGAAGAGAGATGGAGGAAGACTGTCCGATTGACTGAAGAATTGTTACAAGAGATTCGTGCCACTGAGGCAGATATCGTCGAGCTCATAAAACGTCCGGTACCTCCAGAACCTGCAAGAATAGGCTTATGCCGTAATTGTGGATATTCAGAATTTTGCTGGTCTTAATCGAGAAACACTAATCGGAATAAGTACCGCGTAGGAGCTCATCGAAGAAGTGGCAGACACATGGTGTCTGCATAGTTGGATAACTTAAGCGGCATACCTAACTGGCTTTCAGATGCAATTTGCCGGTTAGCGAGTGGCCTGGGCTTTGCGACTCGAACGCTTTACGCTGACGATGAGGAAACAATTTTTGCGGCTATGAGGCCTGTGTCACTTAATGGC
>JAKPFY010000294.1 GCA_029551185.1 Bacillota bacterium | reverse complement strand
CGTGTTCCGTGTAAAGGCAGAACTTTCCTCTCGTGTCCAAACGGGATAATACGGAGTTATGGACTGTATAAACAACCTGCGGATTAGATGCCCATCTCCCGGCGGTAGATGTCTCACGGTGCCACCGGAGCTCAAGGGGGGCGCTAAGAGAACACAAAGCGACAGCTAAACGTCCTATTGCTGCCGCCTTGAATCCATGGAAATGACAAATGTCAGGCCGAACTGTCTTTATGAGCTTTCTCAGTTTTAAACAGGCAATCATGTCGCTTGGAGCCGCCCTTCGGCCTGAAATCTCAAGCGGTATGTGTTCTACGCCTTCCAGATCCCCCCATTGATTGAAAACCTCATCCTTAGGAGCGGCAAGGAAAACTTCGAACCTATCCTTATCAAGGCCTTTGACAAGACCCCGGACATGCTTTTTCATACCCCCCAAAGAAGGCCTTACGACTTCCAGAACGCGGATTCTCAGAGACAATTCAAACACACCCCTGGAATATCTTGCGTTCCGGTGTGTTAAGATATGCCCGCCTCCTTGAAGCCTTTGAGAGCCCGTTCCATAATCCCGTGTAAGTAGGCTATCAGCACTCCGTAGTTTACAATGGGGACACCTGCCTGTCTTACCCGGGCGATGCGCTGAAGCATCTCCCTTCTCGTCACCATACACCCTCCGCAATGCACGACAAGATCGAAGTCGCAAAGGTTAGGAGGGAATCCGGTCCCTGATGTAAACGTGAAATCCAGCTTGCCTCCGACATGCTTCTCAAGCCACCCGGGGATCTTTACGCGTCCGATGTCATCCCCGACAGGGTGGTGAGTGCAGGCTTCAGCAATAAGGACTCTTGCACCGGGCTTCAGATTGGATACATGACGAGCGCCTGCAGCAAGAGCAGAAAGGTCTCCTTTGTGTCTTGCGAAGAGAATTGAGAAAGATGTAAGCATGACGTCAGGAGGCACCTGGTTTGACACAGCTCCGAATACCTGCGAATCAGTTATTACAAGGCTAGGGAGGACTTTCAGATCATTAATGGATCTTTCTACAGCGTCTTCTTTCACCACTATGACACGGGCGTTATTATCAAGAAGATCGCGAATGGTCTGAACCTGCGGTAGAATCAGCCGTCCTTTTGGCGCCTCAATATCTAAAGGTGTCACAAGGATTACAATATCCCCCGGAGAGACCAGGTCCCCGGTTAAAGACGGGCCTTCGGAGTCAGTAGGCGCACAAGCGATAATCCGCTCTTTGACTTCGTCTATACCTTCTCCCGTCAGCGAGCTCACCTTTGTAATCTCTTGGCCCAGCTCTTCTTCCCACTCCTTAACAGCGGCCAAAGGCTCAAGATCCGTCTTGTTTGCCACTACGACCACAGGCACACTGAGCCTCTCCATAACAGAGCGCTCAGGTACACCAATTCCGGAGGTCGCATCTATGACCAGCACCGCAAGATCCGCCTTTTCCAGGACATCCCAGGTCTTATCCGCCCTGAGCATGCCTAAGTCTCCTATGTCGTCTATACCTGCAGTATCGATTAGTGTCACAGGTCCTATCGGAGAGATCTCCATAGCTTTGTATACAGGATCAGCAGTGGTCCCCGGGACATCGGAAACAAGGGCTGTGTTCTGGTTTGTGAAGGCGTTTATCAGGCTTGACTTTCCCGCGTTCCGTCTCCCGAGGATTGCAATTTGAAGCCTTGCGCTTCTCGGCGTTTTTTGCATTTAAGTCCTCCTCCCAAAGGATATGAGTAACCCTAAAAGTATAAGTCCCGCTCGCCTTGCTCCAGTCTGGCAAGGCGCTTCTCTGTCTCCCTCCTGACCTTTTCAGAAGGGATCATTCTAAGGTGTGCTCTGATAGCTTCCTCCCCTACCCTTCTCGTATCAGGAGACGCATAGTCTATCAGGTATTCCTTAAATGTCAGGATCGCATTGGGCTGGCAGAGGTCCTGGATCTCTCCTGTCTTGGCGAACTCCATGAATCTGTCACCTGTGCGGCCTTGCCTGTAACACGCTGTGCAGTAACTCGGGATATATCCGGACTTCGCAAGACCTGCTATAATCTCGTCCGGAGTTCTGTTATCATCAACAGCAAATTGGGGAATCTCATCTTCGTTGTCCGCCCCTCCGGCATGTGCCTTGGCACCGCTCTCAGCCCGGGGAACAGCGCCACCTGATACCTGGATATGGGTGTTGCTGCAACCGTCTCTACGACACTCATGACGATAAGCCCCTACACCTGTCCGTGAACCTGCACTGATCTGGGATACCCCGACCTTAATGACTTCATCCCTGAACCCCGGACGCTCTCGTGTGGAAAGGATAATTCCCGTGTAGGGCACTGCCAGGCGCAAGATAGCGACTATCTTCATGAAATCCCTATCCTCCATAAGATATGGGAAGGTCTCAAGGGTAACGCCACGGGCAGGTCGCAGCCTGGGCACGGAAATCGTATGCGGTCCTACGCCGAACTTCTCTTCAAGGTGAAGGGCATGATAGATAAGGCCTAAGACCTCGTATCGATAGTCGTAGAGCCCAAGAAGCGCACCGATTCCCACATCATCGATGCCTGCTTCCATTGCCCTGTCCATCGCGCCAAGATGCCAGTCATAGCTGGATTTCGGCCCATACGGGTGCATCGCTTCATAGGTAGGTCTGTGATATGTTTCCTGGAAAAGGACGTACGTCCCGATATTCGCAGCTTTCAGCCGCCTGTAGTCTTCCACGGTTGTAGCTGCGATGTTAACGTTTACCCGTCTTATGCTTCCTCTCGCAAGCTTTGTGTCATACACTGCTTGTATGACTTCCTCAACATATTCAATAGGACAGTTCACAGGGTCTTCGCCGCACTCCAGCGCCAGCCTTTTATGGCCCATGGATTCCAAGACCTTAACCTCTTCCGTCACTTCCTCGAGGGAGAGCTTTTGCCTGGGGAACTTGTTGTCTCGCCTGTAACCACAGTATACACAGTTATTCACACAGAAACTGGAGAAGTAAAGGGGCGCAAAGAGGACAATACGCTTCCCGTATATCTTCTCTTTCACTTCACGGGCAGCATCATACAGCATCTCGAGATTATTGTCGCTTCGGACATTAAGGAGCTTCCCGACTTCGTAGGGAGATAAGCCTTTAGCCTCTTTCGCCTTGTCAACTATATCACGGATATTTTGGGAATCAGGCTCCTTCGTGTCACTTAGGATTCTCATAATGGTAGCATCCGGTATAAAATCACACTTTTCTGTCTGAGTCTTCGGTTGAGCCATTACGCTTTCACCTCATTTTTTTATAATTGTCCCGGTTAACTGCTGGGGGCCCCGCGTGTTCCTGTTTCTCTTCGGAAGCTGTCTCCTCTTGTCGTTGACATCTTCCGTCCCATAGCTTCCAGCATTACAGCAATTTCCCTGATACCACCGTCCTCGGGATCTCTAAGTGACGCGCTGTCAGGATAGATCTCATAGAGCTCTCTGTATTTCGCCGGGGTTATGTTGGGCATTATTACATTTCCGCCGCAGGATAAAGCCAGGTGTCTTCCGTCATTGCGTAGGGTAGAGAGGGCGGTTGTGACAGGCAAATTGGCATACGGTAAAATAAGCCTGGTAACTGCCAGGGCTTTAAGGGTCATCATAACGTCCCCTGGAGGATGTAATGCCAAAGGCGTATCAGGATGCGGAATAAACGGCCCGATTCCTGCCATATCGCAATCAAGCAGCTTAAGGAGGGTTATGTCCTCTGCAACAGTGGAGATGTCTTGGCCCGGCAGGCCCACAATAAACCCTGAGCCCACTTGGAATCCGAGGCTTTTGAGGTTTTGGAGGCATTCCAGTCTCGTCTCAAGGGACGCTCCCGGATGAAGTCTCAGATAGAGTTCAGCATCTGCAGTCTCATGCTTCAATAAGAATCTGTCTGCTCCGGCTGACCTCATGGTCGCATATTCACTGAGTGTCCTTTCACCAATGGACAAGGTCACTGCCACATCCCCGCAAGACTTGATTCCCTCTGTAATTCGGGCGATATCTGACGCGCTGTAGTACGGATCTTCACCTGATTGAAGGACTATCGTACGATATCCACTCAGAATCCCGTTTTTCGCTGCAGCCACTATTTCATCCGGAGTCATCCTGTATCTTAAAAGGTTACGATTATCGCGCCTCAGACCGCAATACATGCAGTTTCGGGTGCAGTAGTTGGAAAACTCAATGATCCCCCGAATATGGACGGAATCGCCCACGAAGTGTTTACGGGTTCGATCCGCAAAAGCAAACAGTGACTCTGTCTCGTCTCCGGGACATGCCTCTAGCATGCGGGTAATATCACAAGCATCGAGTTTGGTTTCTCTCGTTTCTGTCTTTGATCTCAAAAGCCCGCCTCCCATATGCACAGGAGACGGGCTTTCAGACATCCTCCAAAATAAAAGCTCGCCTCCCCTTGCGTTCAGGTAACCCCTTCACTCAGGGACAGCTGATACTATTTGCAATCCGGCTTTGCCCTCAAGGTTCGGCAGGTGAGACTTATGCCTCAAGAGTAGCCATACCTCTACGTCTACGCAGAAACTCCGCCTTCTCCCTCAGGTCAGCGAGTCCGGATCTTATTAACTTTACGACGCTGCTGTTGTCTTCCGCAGTACGATTGCCATAGCTATCCTGCTACGGTCGACATACCGATGTTATCTACATTCTATAGGTGTTAACTGAAAAAAACAACCCTTGTTGATTGACATCCTTTTCTATATTCACGGACATAGCCCAGAATCTCTTGTTTTTGCTGCCAGGAGCCATATATAAATGGTTTTAGCTCTTCTTCGGCATGTTGCTTGAGCATATGGAAAGAAAGGATAAGAGCGTCAATTATGACAGGTATGCTTTGGTCACCGTGTCGCCTTCTGTGAAGTCTGATGCCGCGCCTGATGCTACAACACGTCCTGAACGAAGGATATATACCCGGTCAGCTATAGCAAGAGCAGCTTGCGCGTTCTGCTCCACAAGGAGCACTGTCATCCCTCTCCGGTTGATAGCGGAAATTGCCTCCATGACCCTATCAACCAGGACAGGCGCAAGTCCCATAGACGGCTCATCCATGAGGATAAGTTTGGGATCTGCGATTAACGCCCGGGATATCGCCAGCATCTGCTGTTCCCCACCGGACAGCGTACCTGCAAGCTGGTTGAGCCTTTCACCAAGCCGCGGAAATAACTCCAACGCTCTGTCAATGCCTTCCGCCACCTGGTGACGGCCTTTTAGCACGTACCCTCCGAGCTCCAGGTTTTCCAGCACTGTAAGCTGAGGAAAAATCCTTCTCCCCTCAGGAACGATTCCAATGCCTGCCCTTGCAATTTCTGAAGTAGGCATGTCGTCTATCCTTTCGCCCATAAACAGTATCTCGCCGGAAGTCGCAGGAACCCTTCCAAGGATAGTCTTTAGCATCGTCGTCTTCCCTGACGCGTTGCTCCCTAAGAAAACCACAAGCTCACCTTTGTTTATCCGGGCGTCTATTCCTTGGAGTACCTTCACTGGACCGTATGATGAATGAACGTCTCTGAGTTCAAGGATCGGTCGAGCAGTCTGACACAAGCTCTCATGTGCGGCCATACGCCCACTGTCGATATTCGGGCACATGTCACATAGACTTAGGTGTTCATCATCTGCCCGGGCATCCCCATGGTCGTCCTTAGAAACGTCGTCCGTGCAGTGTCCCGATTCATCTTTCGCGGTATCCCGCCCGCCTCTGCTCCCTAGATAGGCGTGTATTACTTCAGGGTTTGCCACCACTTCCTCGGGAGTCCCTTCTGCGATCTTCTCGCCGTGATCCAGAACGATTACCCTGTCACACGCCCCGGCGATTACATCCATCCTGTGCTCTATGACAAGGACTGTATATCCGTGCTCCTTGAGAACGCAAATTCCATGGACAACTTCCTCCGCTTCGTCAGGGGTCATCCCGGCTGTCGGTTCATCCAGGAGCAGGATCTGAGGGGCCAAAGCAAGACCCCTGGCAAGCTCCACTCTGCGCCTCTCAGGATAAGAAAGATCCTTGGCAGGTTCAGCCTCACGAGAAGCCAGATCCTTACCGAAAAACTCCAAGGCTGCCCGTGCCTCATCCACCTGGGCAGCATGACGCTTACGGTACTCTTTCGTGTCAAACACCGCACCATACACGTCTCCTTTAAGACGCAGGTGGCATCCGACAAGGACGTTTTCCAGAACGCTTTGGTTTTCAAAAAGCCTGATGTTTTGGAATGTCCTGACAACACCTAACTCAGCAATTCTGTGCGGCTGTATGTGGGTGACATCATTACCTAAGACTGCAATCCGACCTGAAGTGGGATTCACTACACCGGTAAGAAGATTGAACAAGGTAGTCTTCCCTGCTCCGTTCGGACCGATTATGCCTACCACCTCACCCGCCTTGACACTGAAACTTACCTCTGACAAGGCAGTCAGTCCGTCGAAGCGGCATGTGACATCCTTAATCTCGATGACCTGCCGGGTTCCGGTGGAGATATGATCCGGATCACACAAGTCTCGCAAACAGCTTTCGGATCCCACTCGGGCTCCGCAGTCCATGAATGTCCTTGGCTTTCGCGCTACACCCGGTCTCGTCAACATGCTTTTAACAGACGCTGTAACAGCGTTTGCACTTTGCGGAATAAGCCCTTCAGGCCTGTATATCGCAAGAAGCACTAATGCAACCCCGTATATCAACATACGGTAAACACTGTAGGCACGCAGGATTTCAGGAATGATGACCAAAACCAGGACACCCAGCATAATACCGGGTAAGCTCCTTAGGCCACCTAGCACCACCATACAATAGACTGTGATGGTTTCCTGCATTGTGAAATTCTGAGGAAACACCGCCCTTTGCCAGGATGCAAATAAGGCGCCGGCAAGCCCTGCAAGGGCGGCTCCCCACACAAACGCAGCCACACGGTACCTGGCCGCATCAACACCCATACACGCTGCAGCCACCTGATCTTCCCGGATAGCGGACCAAGCGCGTCCGACACTTGAGCGAACTACCCGACTGACAATCACAACTACAGCCACTGCAATTACCCATATGAGAACATATGACATCTTGAGCGAATCAAAGCTTATTCCAAGGATCCTTGGCGCGTCGATAGCTACTATCCCATTAGGTCCGTTGGTGATGTTGATTGGACGGTCCAGGTTATTCAAGAGTATTCGGATAATCTGCCCGAAGCCTAATGTCACCATTGCAAGGTAATCGCCTTTCAAGTGAAGCGTAGGAATGCTCACCAAGAGGGCGGCCAGAGCCGATGCAGATATTCCGCAGGCTGCTGCAGGTAGGAAAGACAAATGAAGCCCGAATTGAGGCGATGCAAGCAGTGCATATGTATATGCCCCGATCCCATAGAACGCAGCGTATCCAAGGTCAAGCAGGCCCGCCTCACCGGCTACAATATTTAAGCCCAGGGCAAGTATAAGATAGAGCGCGACCGACCCGCCCAGTCTCATGTAGTAGAAGTTCCCTAAGATGAGGGGGAGAAACGCCAAAATCGCATATCCTATATATATCATCCACGGCTGAATTGAAAACCTCAAATGACGATTCATAGCCTCTCCGCCCCCTGTCTATACCTTCTCATCCACGGGTTTTCCCAGGATTCCCTGGGGTTTCAGTATCAGGACCGCAATGAGTACCGAAAAAACGATGACGTCTTTATACACCGGAGCCAAAAACAAAACCCCAAGGCTCTCCGCAAGTCCAAGAACAAGCCCGCCTGCCATAGCACCGCGGATATTTCCGATGCCTCCCAGGACCGCAGCGGTAAAAGCCTTCATGCCTGCGGAAAAACCTATCATGAAATCCACCTGTGTGTAGTAAAGCCCAATCATGACACCTGCAATCCCAGCCAAACCTGACCCGATAATAAAAGCAGCCGAGATCACTTGTTGAGTCCTGATCCCCATGTACTCCGCAGCTTCCCTGTCCTGGCTCGTGGCTCGCATTGCCTTGCCCAGCATTGTGTGGGTTACCGCATAGTCCATAACCAGCATCAACATAATTGACACACAGATTATGATAAGACGCGTCGCAGATACGGTAGCGCCGAGCGCGCTAATTGTCCAATCAGACGAGATGATAAGTTCAGTCTGATAAGCTTTCGCGCGCCCTTGCGTCAGAAGCATAGCCACGTTCTCAAGGATTATAGACGCTCCCAGCGCTGAGATGAGGGTCGTAAGCCTTGATCCCTTTTGAATGGGACGGTAGGCGAATCGCTCAATTGCACCTCCCAGCGCTGATGTGACAATCACTGCGCCACATACCATGGATACCAGCACCAATCCGGATCTTGCCATAGCAGGCCCTTCCTTGATGAATAACTGTAGGACTCCCCATCCAATCAACGACCCGACCATAAAAACGTCACCATGGGCAAAATTGAGCATCCTCAGGATCCCGTAGACCATGGAGTACCCCAGCGCAAGGAGGGCATATACGCTGCCCAGTGTAAGACCGTTTATTACCTGCTGGGGGAACTGAGCAAGAATCTGTTCCATTTAGCGGACCTCCGCAGGGTACTCTTTGACCTCTCGGAAATCGCCGTTTTCCACCTGGTATACATAGATGCTGGCGCCTACTACATCGCCTTTCCCGTCAAAACTTATAGGGAAACCCATTATTCCCTTGTAGTCGCGTATATTGTCGACGGCATCCAGCACCTTGGCCCTGGTAAGTCCTGCCGGATTGTCGCCTGCAGCCGTTCGTAATGCCTCAATCAGGATCTTCGTAGCCTCGTAGCTCTGTCCGGAGAATACGCTCATTGCGCCGTATTTACCTTCGAACTTCTTAATGAATTCACGAGCAGCAGGGACTTCAGCAATATCGCGTCCAATTGCAGTAATATACATTCCTTCAGCTGCACCTCCTGCACCGGCAACAAGCTGATCTCTTTCCTTCATGCAGTCTCCGCCCATGAACTTTGTTGACAGCCCCAGCCCTACTGCCTGTTTCATAAGACCTGCGGCTTGAGCTGGATTTGAGAGTCCAAGATAGACGAGATCAGGTTGAGTTGCTTTGACCCGAGTCAGAATAGGTGAAAAGTCCCGATCTTCTAAGGTAATCTGCCCACGGGTCACTTTTACCCCTATTTGGTTCAAAGCAGCTGCTACCTGGTCAGCCAGTCCCTGGCCGTAAGTGCCTTTGTCGTCGATAATGTAGACGTTCTTCGCCTTGATTTCCTCGGCAATAAACCTGGCAGCTGCAGGGCCTTGAGCATCATCCCTCGGACATATCCTGTGCATAACACGGTAACCTCGTTCGCTAAGGTCGGGATTCGTGGCAGATTGACTGATTATCACAAGGCCTGCTCGATCATATGCAGGAAGAGCAGCGCTGGCAGTTGCACTGTTCATTGGGCCGACGACGCCAAGAACGTTTTTATCCATGGCGAACTTCTCCGCTACCAACACTCCCTTGGAAGGGTCGCCCATATCGTCACCGATCGCAACTTCAATCTTCCGTCCGTTAATCCCACCTTCGGCATTTGCCTCTTCCACTGCCATCTGAATGGCGTTTAGCGCATCCAACCCTATCTTGGATAAGTCCCCTGTAAACGGTCCTGCAGCGCCAATCTTAACAGGCGGAAGCTCCTTTCCGTACGCAAAACCGGTTTCGATGCATAAAATAAGGGCCACCACAGATACGAACTTGACCGGATTCAGCTCACCAAACCGAAGCCTAAACCTTCTCTTCATTTCTCCTCTGCCTCCTCGCTTCTTTGTCGTTTTCGATATCCTCCCCGCTCGGAATAGGAACATGGCCATCTCGCCTCAATCTCACTAAGCAAGACACTCCCGGAAAAAGGGTACAAAAAAAACCCGCCCTGCTGTGAGGACGGGTTACTTACCGCGGTGCCACCCCAATTAGCCCGAACGAGCGCCTTCATACACGATGAGACAATACTCGCCTGACTCTCTCTCCAGGTACGGGAGGATTAATCTCCTTATACCCTGCCCCTGTATCGGGAGGAACCCGGTAGACCCTACTTGACTCAAAGTTCTTTCCGGTCCACTGCTCCCAGGCCCATTCAGTCGTGCTTCCAGGCGTCAGGCTTACACTGTCCCTGACTCGCTTTGCCGGTAGTGATACGCTTACTAGCCCTAATCATCGCAACCCATTATTCTGATTGTCCCGATATTATCATGTCGAAGCAGTAGTTGTCAACAAAAACCTGACACAAAAACCTGACCCCGGTTTTTTTTGCCGAATAAAAGCCAATGGGTAACTTGAGTAAGGCGAAGTACACAAAGAGGAAACTATCCCTGCAAAATCTATTATATTACTTTTTTATCGGATTGACATTTTTTTTAAAGTGTGATAAATTCTTATTACAAGGTAGTATTGACATAGCTGAAACTCTACTATTATAGGAGGAAGAAAAGTGAAATACATGACGGCAGAGCCTTTTCGAATTAAAGTCGTAGAGCCAATCAGGAAATCAACCAAAGAGCAAAGACAGAAATGGTTAAAAGAAGCTCAGTACAATTCCTTCAGATTAAAGGCGGAACAGGTATACATAGATTGCATTACAGACAGTGGTACATGCGCAATGAGTCAAAATCAGTGGGCTGCCATGTTTCATGGGGATGAATCATATGCAGGTTCCTCAAGCTTCTACAGGTTAGAAGAATCTGTAAAAGATGTATTCGGTATGCCTTATCTGCAGCCTACCCACCAAGGAAGGGCTGCGGATTACATTATGTCCCAGATATATTGTCGTCCCGGCACATATGCCATAGGGAACATGCATTTTGACACCTTTCGCGGCAATGCGGAAATCCTAGGAGCAATTCCTGTTGACTTTGCTATAGAAGAAGGTCAGGATGCTTCATCAGAATACCATCCCTTTAAAGGTAATATTGATATAGAGAAAATGAATCAACTGATAAAAGATAAAGGACCGGAGAACATCTGCGTTGTTATTATTACCATAACATGTAATAATAACGGCGGTCAGCCGGTATCATTAGAGAATATCAGGCAGGTAAGTGAGCTCGCGGGAAAATATAACATCCCTGTTGTCATTGATTCCGCGCGTTTAGCTGAAAATGCTTGGTTTATCAAACAACGCGAACCCGGTTATGAAAACAAGTCCATCAAAGAAATTACGCGTGAAATATTCAGCTATTGTGAAACCGCAACCATGAGCAGTAAAAAAGACGGTTTAGTTAATATGGGAGGACTGTTTGTAACACGCAATCACGACGTGTTCCTGAAAGCCAATCAGTTGGCCATAGTGCATGAAGGCTTCATTACCTACGGTGGCATGTCTGGGCGTGATATGGATGCTTTAGCTGTTGGATTACAGGAAGCTTGCGACGAACAGTATTTGGAGTATCGCATAAATCAGGTGAAGTACTTGGGAGATCTATTAAAGGAGAGAGGAATCCCAATTATC
>JAKPFY010000079.1 GCA_029551185.1 Bacillota bacterium | reverse complement strand
TCATCGGCAAGGGACGCAAGGAGCAGGTCGGATGCTTCGTGCATAACGAAACACAAGTCTTCTGCAAGACTCGTCTCGATCTACATTTCCCAGAGGCGGGATGGGTGATCGACGTGAAGACAACCAACGACGCAAGTCCTTACGCCTTTCAAAAGCAAATTGTAAATATGGACTACGATCTCCAGGCTGCATTCTATTGCAAGGCTTTCGAATACATATATAAGAAGCGTCCAGTAGGTTACATCTTCTTGTGTGTCGAGAGTACAGAGCCGCACGACATTGCAATTTATGTCCCTGAGCAGACTGTGATTGATCACGGTACCGACAAGTACACGCAAGCGCTGATGTCTTACGCCGAGTGCTTGAAAACTGGAGTGTGGCCTGGATATTCAACCAAGGCGGTGCCTTTAGAATTGCCGGGTTGGGCCGTGTGGAAGGAGCAAACATGAACAACGACAAAAAGCCTCGTGAGTGGACCGAACTACTAAATACTAAGGAGCTTAGTAGTAAATTAGTAGAAGAGAACGTCACTTATCGCAGTGACGATAGAATGAATGAAATTGTCGAGCGCGCCCGCAAACTTTTGGAGGGAAAATGAGTAAAACAAATGAGAGGGCGTTTCCCATCCATAAAATTACAGCCGGAGGATCCCCGTATCTCGTGGAATTTGGTCTTACAAAGCGAGAGCTATTCGCGGCCATGGCACTTCAAGGGCTTTGCGCGTGCTCTGATGTGGTTGGAGAGGACAAGGATATTGCAAGAGATGCCGTAGAATTTGCCGACGCTCTTTTGGCTGAGCTTGCAAAGGAGAAGGAGATGAGGAAGTGACAGACTATTTTTGCGCTTACTGTGAGCAGTACCATGGCATTTACTCGGGCTGTATCAAGGAGTCCCCGCCGGAACGGGAGTATGAGCCGGAGGATGATGATCTGGATCTCGATGATCGTGATTTTTCTAAGAATAGGTTTGATTTATGATGGAAGTTATATTGGAATTTTTGGTTATTAAAATCATTATGCCTCTAACCGTTGTTATAGCAGCTTTGGGAGTAATCGGAATCCCTGTAGTGTTCATTGTGGCATTGGCATCTCCAAGGAGTCCAACCTTTGAGCTTAATGTGTCTGAATGGCTCTGCACGCTTGATCGGAAACGGGTAAATACATCTATGGTCTTGGTCGGTAAGATCATGGTGCCATCAACAACAAACTCCATTGAATGTCTTCAGTGGACAAAAAAGGAGAGTAGATAAATGTCAGCAGAAGAAACAATAAAAGAAGAAGTGAGGCCTGAGATCAAAGCCCTGAGGCCGATAGCACTCGATGAGCAGGGACTGGTGCAGGTCACGACTCTCGACGAGGAGATGCGGATATGTAAGGGCCTTGTGGACAACGCAATGGTGCCAGAGTCGCTCAATACTCCGGGGAAGCTGTTCGCAGCAAGGCAGCTGTGCCGTGAGCTTGACCTTCCGGTGATGTCAGCAATCCGTAATGTCTATGTGGTGAACGGGTCGCCGAGTCTCCACAGCGACACGCCGCTGGCGATAGTCCGGCGGTCGGGGAAGCTTGAGATGATCGACGAGTACCACATCGACGATCAGTACAACCGGATCTGTATTGAGAATAAGAATATCAATACACCGTGGTTAGCAGCGGTCTGTGAGATCAAGCGAGTTGGCTACGAGAAGAAGACTTTTTACTTTTCATATGAGCAGGCCAAGCTAGCCGGACTCATTGGTAAGAAGGTATGGGGCCCATATCCGCTCCGCATGTCGCAGATGAAGGCCCGAGGACTGGGACTCAAGAATGAGTTCAGTGACATCTTGATGGGTGCAGCGATGGCTGAATACGACTTCGACACCATGCCAGGGGTTACGATGAAGGATGTATCAG
>JAKPFY010000292.1 GCA_029551185.1 Bacillota bacterium | reverse complement strand
AGCGTCCCTTGCTCTTACCAGTGTAAGCCTGATAGGAGCCCTCTGTGGGAGTGTCGTTTCGAAATTTATGCCTACAGAATATCTTCAGGTTGTCGCCGGATTGCTTTTTGTGGGAATGGGAATTGTCATACTCATCAAGGCTTTTGGTAATATCCTCGTGTAGGCTGTTCTGTTTGATTTTGGTGACAGTGGCGCACTTTGTCTTGTTGCGGACGGGAAGAGGGAGGGCCTATTCATGCTTCTTGCACTTGATATCGGGAATACCCATATCATGATCGGTGTTTATGATGAAACCCAACTTGTGACCTGCTATCGTATTGCGACGGACAGACGTAAGACCTCTGACGAATACGCAATGATTCTATCTGCTCTGTTCTCCTATGGCGATATCAAGTTTGATGAAATTCACGGGATAGCAATTTCATGCGTTGTTCCGCCTATCATCAGCATATTTGAAGATCTTGCCAAGACGTATTTCAAAACAGATCCTCTTGTGGTGGAGCCGGGAATTAAGACTGGAATGGTGCTCCGCTATGAAAACCCCAGGGAAATCGGGGCAGACCGTATAGTTAACGCTGTCGCAGCTTATGAGAGGTACCACTCTTCCGTAATAGTGGTAGACTTCGGTACAGCCACTACTTTTTGCGCTGTTTCAGAGGACGGGGAGTACCTCGGTGGCGTGATATGTCCTGGGATCATGATTTCCAGTGAAGCGCTTTTTTCTCATGCTGCGAGACTCCCGCGTGTGGAGTTGGTGAGGCCTCCGACTGTTATCGGACGAAATACAGTCAGGAGCATGCAGGCAGGCCTTGTCTATGGGGCAGTCGGCCAGGTCAATGAAATCGTAAGCAGAATGAAAGAGGAAATGGGAACAGATCCTAAGGTCATCGCCACCGGGGGTCTGGCGCCGCTGATTGCCAAGGAAGCCGAGGAGATCGACGAAATTGATCTTAACTTGACACTTGAGGGTTTGCGTATTATATACGGGAGGAACCAGGCCTAAGAATATATCCCCGGACCTGTCACAAGTAGCCTGGCCCGGGCTTTTCTTGATCTCATCAATAGCGTCCTAACAGACCGCGATTTCTTGCAATATTCTCGCAAAATGTCGCCTGTATTCGGGCGTATCAAACCCAGGATGCATTTGATTTTCTTCCCTTACTATCATTAATGTTGTTCAACAATAGTACCATGAATGGAAATATTATTGAACAACAGTCGGACACAAGACAGTGTCATTTACTCCTGAGGCGGCCTTGCCAGGAAGACAGACATGACATGGCGGAAAAACAAAGGTATCATAAAGAAGCAGAAATGCAACTTATTTCGCGTTGGACAAAGCGATGAACTTTTTGAGGCATAGTCGGAGGTGAACGTACTCTGGAAACTTTCCCTGAAAAGGCAATTGCTGTCGGACTTGAATTACCCGGCACACAATGGTGGGAGACTGAGGACTCCATTAATGAGCTGTCAGAATTAGCTGCCACTGCAGGCGCTGAGGTTATCGTAAAACTCATTCAGAGGCGAGCAAAGCCTGATCCGGTGTATTACATAGGCAAAGGGAAGGCTGAGGAACTGGCTGTCTTAGTCATCACAACCCATGCTGATCTTGTGATATTCGATGATGAACTGTCCCCGGCTCAACAGCGCAATCTCGAAAGACTCCTCAAAACCAAGGTTATTGACAGGACTTGGCTTATACTGGACATATTTGCGTCAAGGGCTGCCAGCAAGGAAGGTAAAATCCAGGTAGAGCTGGCTCAGCTTTGTTATCTGCTTCCGAGGCTTGTCGGAAAAGGGACCGCCCTGTCCAGACTTGGAGGAGGCATAGGCACCAGAGGGCCGGGAGAGACGAAGCTTGAGGTTGACAGGAGGCGCATCAGGAGGCGTATTTCCATTCTTCGAAAGGAACTCGAGGAGATAGCGAAAAGACGAGGCCTTCAGAGGTCAAACCGGAAGAAATCAGGGCTCCCTCTTGTATCGATTGTCGGGTACACGAACGCAGGTAAATCCACCTTATTCAACGCCTTGACAGATTCAGAGGTGTTCGTTGAAGACAAGCTCTTTGCCACGCTTGACCCGACCATAAGAAGGTGCTACCTGCCTTCCGGCGATTTTATGTTACTCGCTGATACTGTCGGGTTCATAAGGAAACTCCCACACGACCTCATAGCAGCCTTTCGAGCCACTCTTGAGGAGGCGACTTACTCTGACCTACTGCTTCACGTAGTGGACGCGAGCCATCCCGGTAAAGATGATCACTTAGAAGCAGTGGAAGAAGTTCTGAGAACCTTGGGTATTGCCGACAGGCCTGTTATTACTGTGCTTAACAAGATAGACCTTATACCCGGCAAATTGGATAGAGAGCGTATTCTGCTTGAACACCCCGGAGCAATTCCGGTATCCGCTGAAACACGCGAGGGACTTGATGAACTTCTTAAGACTATTTCCATGATGCTTAAGGATTGCAACTTATACATCAGTAAGGAGACTGCCAAGGATCTTCATGTTACAACATGGGAAGACTCCCGCAAGCAGAATTAAGGATAGCAACTGTGACACCGGCATTTCCATCGGCGGAGTTGATTTTACAGGTCAAACACCTGTTGCGCTGGCGCCTATGGCAGGGGTTACAGATCAGGCATACCGGCTTATTGTGAAAGAAATGGGTTGTGCTCTTGTATATACAGAGATGATTTCTGATAAGGCACTCATATACGGAAATGAAAAGACCAAGGGTATGCTCAGGATCTCAGATTTGGAACGACCCATTGCCGTCCAGCTGTTCGGGAGTGATCCCAAGACTATGGCAGGTGCAGCAAGGCTTGTTGAAGAACTGGCTGCACCTGAGATCATTGATATTAATATGGGTTGTCCGACTCCGAAGATTGTGAGAAACGGAGAAGGTGCAGCCTTAATGCAAAATGTACCCCTTGCCCGGGATATTGTTGAATCTGTTGCTTCCGCAGTCAATGTTCCGGTTACGGTCAAGATGAGGATGGGTTGGAACCGAGAACTGATAAATGCAGTTGAACTTGCAGATGCAGTGGAAGCAGCCGGAGCTTCCCTTGTTGCAGTCCACGGACGAACCCGGGATCAGTTTTATTCGGGAGCAGCTGACTGGAACATAATCAAGAAAGTAAAAGAAGCTGTATCAATTCCGGTTATTGGTAACGGTGATATCCGATCTCCACAGGATGCCAAGAGAATGCTTGTTGAAACAGGTTGCGACGGGGTTATGATTGGCAGAGCCGCCTTGGGCAATCCATGGTTGATTAGGGATATTGTCGTGTTGCTCAACCGAGGGACAAAACCCCCGCCCCCAACGTATGAGGAACGAGTGACATTAGCCCTTAGGCATCTTGATATGCTCATTCAGCTTGCAGGCGAAAAAGGAGCCGTGCTGAAGATGAGGAAACATGCAGCATGGTATGTCCGGGGCATTCCAGGGGCTGCAGAGGCCCGTATCCACATTAACGCAGCGAAAACCAGAGATGAAATGGCCGAAGCTCTAAAGATTGCATTCTCCTTGGGCCTTTGCTAGAATAAGTGTGTGCACAAATATGTAAACAGTTATCGGATCAAGTCAGGCTAAGAGCAGGAGGTGGAATGCTCTGGAGTTTGTACGTATAGGAGAGAAGCTAATAGATAAGGGACGCCTTCTGAAGACCGTCGAGAGAATTCTGGATCTTAGATCTAACGGATTATCACAACAAGAAACTGCAGACAGAGTCGGCATAGACAGGGTCTTTATTTCACGCCTGGAAAGTCTCGGCGAGGTCCGTAAAGGAGGAAGAGTTGCACTGGTTGGCTTTCCTGTGGGCAACAAGGATGAAATTCATGAAGTGGCCAGTGAAGAAGGCATAGATTTTATTTTTCTCATGAATGATGAAGAGCGATGGAGATATGTCCGTGAGAGGTCCGGCCTTGAGGTGCTCAATGAAATAATGGCAATTATAAGCAAACTACAGATCTATGATGTTGTGATCTTCATCGGCTCGGATATGAGGTGCAACCTTGTAGAATCAATCCTCGGGAACCGTGTGATAAGTATTGTTATTGGCACATCACCTATTAAGCAGGACGCGCACATGGATCCGGAAATGATCCGTAAAATCATCGGAGAAGTCGTTAGCAAATAGCATGGAATTGGATTTTTGGAATGGGGGCGGGGTCATTTGAAGCATGTAGTCGGTGTGAGCCTTGGCTCTACAAAGCGGGATCACAAGGCGCAAATAACGTTGCTCGGAGAGGAAATCATAGTTGAACGTCGCGGGACCAACGGCGATATTGAGAAGGCAGTGGAACTTATTCGCAGCCTGGACGGAAAGGTTGACGCCATAGGTCTGGGCGGTACGGATAGATGGTTCTTCTTAGGGAACAAACGATATACCCTACGGGAAGCTGACAGGATGGCGAAGGCTGCCCAAAAGACTCCGGTCGCTGACGGGAGTATGTTAAAGGGAGTCATTGAGCGCAGAGCTGTCCAGTATATCCGTGATGAGGAGAAAATACCGCTTGATGGCAAGAATGCATTTATTGTTTGTGCTCTGGACAGGTACGGCATGGCGTCCACTCTTGTTGAGTCCGGATGCAATTTGAGAATCGGCGACCTCGCGTTCGCCTTGGGAATTTCCGTTTTTCCGTCCAGTCTCTCAACTCTCCGGGTGCTTGCTGCCCTTTTAATGCCTATCATCAGCCATATGCCTATCAGCATGCTATACCCGACAGGAAAGAGTCAGGAGCAGATTGTGCCAAAGTTTACCTCAGTATATGAATGGGCGGATATTATCGGAGGTGACTGCCATTTCATTAAGAAGCACATGCCCGATGACCTTTCGGGGAAAGTTATCATAACAAATACAGTGACAACAGAAGACGTTGAGGCTTTTAGGTCGCGAGGAGTCAAGACACTTGTCGTGTCTACACCTGAGTTCAACGGGAGGTCTTTTGCCACTAACGTGATAGATGCGGTGCTGGTAGCCCTTACAGGGCGTAGGCCTGAAGATTTCACGCCCTCTGACTATTTGGATATTCTGACGAGACTTGAATTTCGCCCCAGGGTCGAAGTATTTCAGTAATCAAATACACGTGGATTCCACGCCAAATTCTTGCTGAATTGCTGTTGCTTCACAGGATGAGCGCTCCAACCAGAGGATCGCTGTCTCACGTGAAAAAAGTACTCGTAGTGGCGACTTGACAAGAGAGAGGGCAGAAGACATAATATTGGCATGCGATAAGGCGTCGCGCGATGTGGACATAGCGCAAGCCTGAGTAAGCTTGGCTACGTCGCGCGATGCCAAGATGTACAAGGACGATCCATGGATTAAGGAGGCATCAGCAGTATGGCTATGGCGCAGAAGGTAGTTCTTACCCTGGAAGGGCTCAAGAAGCTTGAAAAGGAACTGGAGCACCTTAAGACTACCAGGCGGCGCGAGGTTGCAGCAAGAATCAAGGATGCTAAAGCTTTCGGCGATATCACGGATAACTCTGAATATGAGGACGCCAAGAACGAGCAGGCATTTGTTGAAGGGCGTATCGCTCAACTTGAGGCGATGCTTAGAAACGCCGAAATCATTGATGAAGACGAACTTGATACAGATACTGTCCGCCTAGGATCAAAAGTGAGGCTAAAAGACCTGGCCGGAGGAGAGGTCTTTGAATATGTAATTGTGGGCTCAGCTGAGGCTGATCCGGCCAATTTCCGTATTTCCAATGAGTCTCCTGTGGGAAAGGCAATTTTGGGCAAGCCTGCAGGCAGCATTGTGGATGTCTTTGCGCCTGTAGGGACTCTTAAGTTCCAAGTTTTAGAGATTTCGAGGTGATAAGATGAACCTGGAAAGCAACGGAGGGAACGACGGAGAATTATCTTATTCGCAGCTTGACAGCGAACACGTACGAGTCCGAATGGAAAAACTTGAAACCCTCCGGGCCAAGGGTGTGGATCCTTTTGGAGCCAGATTTGAGCGAACGCATCTTAGCAAGGAAATTACAGAGAATTTCCCGGATCTTGATGGGAGTGTCGTGAGGATAGCAGGCAGATTAATGGCTATGCGCGGTCATGGCAAGGCTACTTTTGCGGATATTCTGGATCTTTCCGGCCGTATACAGGTGTACGCAAAAGTTGATTCCCTCGGTGAAGACGACTATGAACTTTTTACATCCTTAGATATTGGGGATATCATAGGCGTAGTAGGAAAGGTGTTTCGCACCCGCAGAGGAGAAATAAGCGTTGAGATAAGCGAGTTTTCCCTTCTCTGTAAGGCTCTTCGTCCCTTGCCTGAAAAGTGGCATGGTCTGGTTGATGTTGACCTTCGTTATAGGCACCGTTACCTTGACCTTATCGTCAATCCTGATGTGCGTCGGGTGTTCCTGCAACGCACGGCTGTACTCAAGGCAGTGAGGGAATTCCTTGATTCACGTGGTTTCATTGAAGTCGAGA
>JAKPFY010000076.1 GCA_029551185.1 Bacillota bacterium | reverse complement strand
ATCTCGAAGCATCTCGGAATCTCCCGCTCGTATGTATCAAGGATTGAGAAACGGGCCATCACGAAGCTCCAGAGGGAAATGGCAGCAAACGGGTACCGTTGATGATCCGGTGTCCTTGCATTTTGGAAGAACCCGCGTTCTGTTACAGGAAGGCGCGGTTTTTTTGTTGTTCACGTCTTGCCCGGCTTAGCCTTTTATCGTCGAATGCAGGCCTTCCGTGCTGATGAAATACTTAGACATAGTAAAGAACAAGATAAACATGGGGAGGCTGGCCATGGCAGCAACAGCCATCATGATTCCTTCATCACTGTGAGTTTCAGCCATGAACTTAGTGATGTACAGGGGGATAGTCTTCATCTCATCACTTTGAACCACCAATAGGGGCCATAATAGATTATCCCACTGTGAACGGAAAGTCAGAATTGCCAGGGTAGCGATTGCGGGACCGCTGTTTGGCAGCACTATATGGGTAAAGATCCGAGGTTCACTTGCGCCGTCAATGCGGGCCGCGTCCAGCACTTCATCGGGGAAGGTCAGCAGAAACTGTCGCATCAAAAATACCCCGAAAGCATTGGTGAGGAAAGGTAGAATGAGTCCGGCATAGGAATCCTGCAATCCCATCTTCATCGTTACCATATAGAGTGGGATCATGATTGTCTCAAAGGGAATCATCATTGTCGCCATTATCAGCATAAAGACTGCATTGCGTCCTTTAAACTTGAACTTGGCAAGGCCGTAACCGGATAATGAAGACAAGATTACGGTAGTTACAGTAACCGCGAGAGCCACAACCAGCGAATTGAGGGTATTGCGGAGGAATATGAAGGATCCGTCAGGCCCCCTCAAACCATTCCAATAGTTCTGCCAATGTATATGATCGCTCACCCATGGATATGGCAGCTTCATTATGTCGATTGCAGGCATGAAAGATGCGGTGAACATGAAGAGGAGTGGCGTGACAACAAACACGCATGCCACAGCCAGAAACAACCAGATCAAAATGTCACCCAATTTCCCCGAAAGTGAAGCCCTCAATTTGGTAGCATTCATGTGAATTCCCCCCTGATCTTAGAGCATTTATCCCCATGCCCTGTTTCGATAATGTCAGTTATAGGTAACATCCTCAGTCCTGGTGAGCTTAAGCTGCAACCATGTGAGGATTAGCATGACAAGGAACAACAAGACGCTCATGGCGCTGGCCCTTCCGATGTTATGATCTTTGATTGCAGTATTGTAGATGCTTAGGGTAATGACATCAATAGGCCTGGTAGGCGCGCCTGATGTCGAGAAGAGATACTGTGTGCTAAAGGTTTTGAGGCATTGGAGCATGACCATCACTGACACCAGAAGCGTAGTCGGTTTTAACAGTGGGAATGTTATGTACCAGAAGTCCTGCCATGAATTCCATCATCTTGTGAGATTCCAACTGGGTCAGGATGCGAGAATTCAGCCTCAGAGTTCCTGAAAATGCTCTTTCAATGCTCGCTCAAAGGCGTCGTATGTACGTTCGTTGAAGCAAACAAACCTGACTTCAAGAATGGATTGATCGTGTTTCAAGAATTCCGCCACGGTCTCTACGGCAATCCGCGAAGCTTGATCAATAGGATAACCGTACGCTCCGGTACTGATGGACGGAAATGCTATAGTGCGTATATCATGTTCTATCGCCAGCCGGAGAGAATTTCTATAGCAGTCGGCAAGTAGTCCCGCTTCCCCTGATTTGCCGCCGTGCCAAACCGGCCCGACCGTATGTATGACCCATTTGGCAGGAAGCCGGTAACCCCGGGTTATGACTGCGTCTCCGGTCCGGCATCCTCCTATTGTTCTGCATTCAGCAAGAAGTCCAGGCCCGGCTGCCCTGTGTATGGCGCCGTCCACTCCTCCTCCGCCTAGCAATGTGTTATTAGCTGCGTTGACTACAGCATCAACATGCTGCTTCGTGATATCTCCCTCTACCACAGTAATTCGATTCTTTTCCATGAATTCACCACCTCGCCGCCTAAAGCTTCTCTTTTGAAGGCTCTTATTCCAAAACGTCAATTCTTCAATAGTCTCGGCCCATTCCTGACGTGTTCAGGATAGTCCGGCAGGGATCTACTTTCTTTCTGTTGCGGCAAAAGTCCTTCTCCGAAAACACCGAAGGGTATAATGATTCACTTAAGCTTGGCAGCTACCGGTTCTTGATCTCCTCGGTTTGCATGCGTATAATAACAAGCTGGGAAGTACTAAAGTTTGGAGCACTAATCGTGGCTGGGAGGCAACAGCAAATGTCAGAATCAAGGACGAAAGTGTTTAGTGAGAAAAGTGAATTACTACTGAAAAACGGGCAAATTCTTACTCTTGATCCTAGCATTTCAGGAGCTGAGGCATTGTTGATTCAGGGCAACCGGATTATATATGTCGGCACCGAACAAGGTGCCTTTTCCGAGTGCCGTGGTACACCTGAAGTCATTGACCTTCGAGGTAAGACTGTTATGCCGGGTTTTGTGGAATCACACATGCATCCGTCTATCTTGGCAACGACAATGCTCGATGTGAACTGCGCATATCCCAAAGTGAAATCGGTCAGAGACATAGTCAGCAATATTGCTGAACGCATTAAGACGACCAACAAACAAGGATGGGTTCGTGGTTGGGGATATGATGACAGCAAGCTAAAGGAACATAGACATCCCACCAGGTGGGATCTGGACACCGTCTCGCCGGACACTCCCGTCTATATAAGAAGAACCTGTGCGCACATGGGAGTTGCAAACAGCGAGGCTTTGAGACTTTCAGGGATCACAAAGAATACACCGGATCCTGAGGGAGGACGTATTCAGCGAGACCCGGCTACAGGCGAACCCACCGGCTTACTAATGGATCGCGCTCAAGACTTGGTAGCCATTCCACCGTATACAAATGAGGAAGTCGAACGTGGATTCATGCTTGCCCTTGGGCAGTTGTCCAAGTGGGGCATAACCACAGTCCATGACATGTTGGTAGACAGCGATGCGTTCAGAGTCTACCAGAGGCTTGCCGAAAACCACAAGCTGCCTGCGAGAGTTCGTCTCTGGCTGGAAGGGGTCACTTTCGGGTCGAGGGATGCAGGACTTATTCCCCATGCTCTGGGGCTGGGACTTGAGAGCGGATACGGTAATGACATCCTTAAGGTAATGGGTATGAAGTTTATTCTTGACGGTAGTATAGGCGGTCGTTCGGCCGCAGTAAAAGAAGGCTATGTGGGAGCTGCTGAAGACAAAGGAATTCTCTATGTCAGCAAGGATGAGCTTGTACCCCTCGTCACTGAGTGTGTGAAGAAAGGCCTTAGAGTATCCATCCACGCCATCGGTGAAAGAGCAATAGAGCTTGCTATAGCTTCCATGGAAGATGTCACTCGCCAGGTGCCGATAGAGACGGTGCGAAGGATGCGAAATAGAATAGACCACTGCGTCTTGCCTACTGAAGATCATCTTCGGAGGATAAAGAACCTGGGATTAGTGGTTGAGTCCTCGATATCCTTTATATATGCATTAGGTGACAGCTGGATATCTAACCTTGGTCACCGACGTGCATGCCGTACATTTCCTCAGAGAACTACCATCAATATGGGCATTCCGCTGGCCGGCAACTCTGATTCACCGGTGTGCGACGGGAACCCTTTCCTTGGGATTTACGCGGCGGTAACACGGAAAACCGCCGGTGGTCAGTCATTTGGTAATTCAGAGACTATAACGGTAGATGAAGCCCTCCGCGCCTATACAACGGTAGGGGCCTACGCAGGCTGTGAGGAGAATCTCTATGGAAGCATTACCCCAGGCAAGCTGGCTGACTTCATAGTGCTTTCTGAGAACCCCATGGCAGTTCCTCCCGAACATCTAAAGGATATCGGCGTTGAGATGACGTTCATGAACGGTGTCAAGGTCTATGCCAGTTAATGCCTCTCAGGTTTTTATTCTGATTGAGAAACGGACTGCTTTTTACTGGAACAGGCGATAACAATATGATACAATACCGGCACCGGTCACGTGTGTCACGCGTTAACCCATGGCACTTCAAGGAGGCACGATCTTGCTGTCCAAGCTCTGTCCGAACCTCTATGTAGGCTCTCTGCATCATATAGATTTTTCCCACCTCAAAGGCATTGGCGTTGAGGGAATTGTGTTCGACATCGATAACACAGTAACAATGTGGGGCAGCACCGAAATACCTGCGACCACCCGGAAGTGGCTTGAAGATGCGAAGACCCATGGTTTTCGCGTATGCTTGCTTTCAAATAACCGCAAAAACAGAATAGACGATATTTCACGTATGCTGGATATTCCATCCGCTAAAGGCTTTAAGCCTTTAGGTTCAGCATTTAGATCCGCCCTTTGTCTATTGGGCACATTACCGCAAGAAACTGCAATAATAGGCGATCAGATATTCACTGACATCCTCGGAGGGAACCGCGCCGGATTATATACTATTCTTGTACAACCTATGTCAACCAATGAGTTTATTACCACAAAATTCTTCAGAAAACTGGAAAGAATCGTCCTACGAAAACTAGCGTGCCGCGGATTGCTTAAGCAAGAAGACTCAGACCCTCACAACTTCACAGAATAGCCGAAAACTGAAAGAACCTGACAAAGAACTTAAATAGGCTTGCAAGTTCCTCCATGAAAGGGATAAAGTTACCTATAGAGGACTTAATATCCTTTCCCTGACAAAGAGGATTTGGGAAGGAGTAAGGATTCGGATTAGGAGTAAACCGGGGAGGATACGATGTGTACGCTGAAGTGGTAGTGGACGTCCCTTCAGAAAGCGCAAAAGGCCTATTCCATTACGGCATTCCTGCCGAACTGGAAGGCGAGATCAAAGTAGGCAGCGCGGTGTTAGTCCCTTTCGGCAGGAGAGAGCTTACCGGATATGTAGTGGGTTTCACGGAGACTCCTGATGTCGCCCGTGTGAAAGACATCCGTGCGCTTCGCGGGGATACCGTCCTTTCAGAACAGATGATGGCTCTTTCCGCATGGATCAGCGAATACTATTCATGCTCACTGGGCGAAGCTATCGCCCAAATGTTTCCGGCTTCAGTCCGTAGAGGCAGAGCGAAAGTCAAGACTGAGTCAATAGTGGAGCTTGCGATACCACGGGAGAAAGCCGAAGCCATGATAGATGTCATGGAAAAGAAAGCCCCTCGCCAAGCGCAAGCCCTGAAAATACTACTTGAGAAAGGCCCTAAAATGCCGAGGAGACGTCTTACTAACGCGCCAGGCTCGACGTCAGGGGCAGTTCGTGCCCTTATTCAAAAAGGGATCCTGAATGAGACACAAAAAGAGGTCCTCCGAAGTCCCATCAAGGCAATATCGAATACTCGGAAGCCTATGCCTGTGTTGACTCGGGAGCAAGATAAAGCAGTCACCGCTATTGTCAGCAGTCTGGATAACGTGTCGCCTGCACCTTTCTTGTTACACGGAGTAACCGCAAGCGGAAAGACAGAAGTATATATGCGGGTCATTGAAGCCGTTCTTGCCAGAGGCAAGTCAGCGATAGTCCTTGTTCCTGAAATATCCCTTACCCCTCAAATGACAGAAGGCTTTTCTGAAAGGTTCGGACAAGATGTGGCTGTTCTCCACAGTAGATTATCGCCCGGGGAACGTTATGATGAGTGGCGGAGGGTGGAAAGAGGCGACGCGAGAATAGTAGTAGGCGCACGTTCAGCAATTTTCGCGCCTGTGGAGAATTTAGGACTCATTGTCGTCGATGAAGAACATGAGAATTCTTACAAACAGGAAGAGTCTCCCAGGTACCACGCGCGTGATGTTGCATGTGAAAGGGCCAGGATATCGAAGGCCGTGTGCGTCCTGGGATCCGCAACCCCGTCAGTGGAATCGTATTACAAAGCCTTGCACGGAGAGTATAGGCTCCTCGAGCTTCCTCACAGAGTCGGGATGTGGGAAATGCCCACTGTTGAGGTAGTGGATATGCGAGAAGAACTGGCTAAAGGGAATAGAAGCATATTTTCCCAGGCTCTTTCTGAGGCCATATCTGACAGGCTCACCCGAGGTGAGCAGATAATACTGTTCCTCAACAGACGTGGATACTCTACTTTCGTATTATGTAGGGAATGCGGCTATTCTATGAGATGCCCTGAATGTGACGTGGCTCTTACATACCATGCTGCCGAAAGCAACATAAGGTGCCATTACTGCGATTACGAAGAACCTGTTCCCTCAGTCTGTCCTAACTGCGGAGGACGTTACATCAGATACTTCGGAGCAGGCACGCAAAAAATCGAAGGAGAAGTCAAACGTGCATTCTCTCATGCCCGTACTTGCCGGATGGACACAGATACCACGCGTCGTAAAGGCGCCCATGAAGAAATAGTCAGCAAATTCAAAAGAGGAGACTATGATATCCTTGTAGGCACTCAAATGGTAGCGAAAGGCCTTGATTTTCCCAACGTAACCCTGGTGGGTGTAGTAAGCGCTGATACGTGTCTTAATCTCCCGGACTATAAGGCAGGGGAGCGGACATTCCAACTACTTACCCAAGTCGCAGGCAGAGCCGGCAGAAGCAAGAAGAGCGGCCATGTTATTGTGCAGACTTACTCGCCGGAACACTATGCGATTGAGCTAGGTAAAACCTATGACTACAGAGGTTTCTACGATGAAGAGATCGCTTGTCGCAGTGAAGGTCTGTATCCGCCTTTCTCCCGCCTGGTACTGATTGTTGTCAGCGGCAAAGGCCTTTCGGCTGTAGAAAGGTACGCTATTTCCCTTGTCCGGGCGCTACGGGCACAGATTAAATCGGAAAAACAGCTAAAAGGCATTAGAATCTTGGGACCTGCGCCTTGCGCTTTGGCGAGGGTAAAAGGAATGCATAGATGGCAAATACTACTGAAGATAGATCCTCGGATAAAGCCTCATGACCAAGACAAGCTCATTAAGGGGATACTTGAGGCGTGTCCTTCACCATCTTATGATATAATGGTCCAAGTAGACGTTGATCCTGAGAGTATGCTTTGATATTTGATAAGGGAGGCGGCATGTTGATCCTGAAAGTTAGAAAACATGGCGATCCCGTCCTTAGGGTGCGGGCGCTACCTGTAAAAAAAATCACGAAAGAGATGCTGACTCTTGCGGACAACATGTTGGAGACGATGTACGCTGTTGACGGGGTAGGCCTTGCAGCTAATCAGGTAGGAATCCCGGTGCAGGTTGTTGTCATTGACGTGGGAGAAGGCCCGATAATACTGTTTAACCCTCGAATAGTGCATCACGATGATGAGGAGACGGTTGGCAGGGAAGGTTGCCTGTCAGTGCCGGGGCTTACCGGGGAAGTGGCAAGGTGGGAAAGAATAACCGTTGAAGGAATGACTGACAACGGCTTAAGTTACGGAAAACTCGAAGCGGAAGGGCTTCTTGCAAGAGCGTTGCAACATGAAATCGATCACTTAGGCGGTATCCTTTTCATTGATAAAGCTACAAACATCACAAAAGAACAGGCGGAAGACGAAGTATGAAGGTAGTCTTCATGGGAAGTCCGGAATTTGCCGTACCCCATCTTGAAGCGCTCTTGTCATCAGGGTATCACGTGCCTTGTGTTTTCACTCAACCGGATCGCCCCAGATCAAGGGGGAGGCGCTGTCTTCCTACGCCGGTTAAAGCCTTCGCAGAAGAGCGGAGGATTCCTGTCCGGACGCCTCAATCTCTGAGAGGGCAAGAAGTTGATGATATACTGGAACAAGCTCAACCTGACGTAATCGTAGTTGTCGCCTATGGTCTGCTTATTCCAAAGAGAATTTTGGATATTCCTCCAAAAGGATGTATTAATGTCCATGCGTCTTTACTGCCAAAGTATCGGGGGGCTGCGCCTATTGAACGCGCGATAATGGCGGGAGAAAAAGAAACCGGCGTAACCACAATGTATATGGCAGAAGGTTGGGATACCGGGGATATCATTTTGCAGGAGAAAGTAGAAATCCCGGAAGATGCGACCTGTGGCGAATTGAGTTTGGAACTGTCACATCGGGGCGCCAAGTTGCTCGTCGAGACTCTGCAACTCATCGGATCCGGTGTTGCTCCAAGGATCCCGCAGGATGAAAGGGCCGCTACATATGCCCCTAAGTTAGGACGGGATGAATTTCAAATAAACTGGACGAAACCTGCCTCAGTCATTCATAACTTGATCAGGGCAGGCAATCCACGCCCAGGCGCGTTTACTTATCTTAAAGGGAAAAGATTCAAGATATTCCGTGGTAAAGTTTCCAAGGATGAAAGTGAAATAATTTCTACCGGAAGGCCTCTGCCAGGCGAAGTATGCCTGTTGCATCCTGAATGTCTTCAGGTGGCAACAGGCAAAGGGTACTATCTGATTCAGGAAGTTCAGTGTGAGGGGAGCAAGCGTTTAACAATAGGGGACTATTTATGTGGGAACCCTATACAAGTAGGCGACGTTCTAGGTAAGTAGGGCTTTTCGGATCATTAAATATTACTTTGTATAAAGGAGGGATGGGTCGATGTTCTTCTATGACCCGACATATATCCTGATATTTCCTGCATTATTGTTTGCCATGTGGGCGCAAGCGCGGGTGCAAAGGGCATTTAACTCTTACTCAAGAGTACGGGCAAAGAGCGGAGCGACAGGCGCGGAAGTAGCCCGGGACATACTTGACAGAAGCGGACTTAGCCATGTCAAAATTCAGCAGATTCCAGGTATGCTTCAGGATCACTACGACCCCCGTGTGAAAATCCTCAGGCTGTCGCCACAGGTCTATGGAAGCAATTCATTGGCCGCTCTTGGGGTGGCTGCTCACGAAGCAGGCCATGCCATTCAGCACGATGAAAACTATGTACCGCTAGCTATAAGGTCCAGTCTTGTGCCTGTTGCGTCCTTTGGTTCCAAACTCGCTTTTCCACTGTTCATGATAGGATTGGTTTTTTCTGAAGTAGGCTTAAGCTGGTTAATGACACTGGGGATCTGGCTTTTCATTGCAGCGGTCACGTTCTCCATTGTTACTCTTCCTGTCGAGTATGATGCCAGTAGAAGGGCTTTGGCCTTACTTGCTCAAGGCGGATATATTACCCAAGACGAGCTTCCTAAAACTAAGGAAGTCTTAAATGCAGCAGGTATGACATATCTGGCAGCAACTGCCGTAGCCTTGACTCAACTGCTTAGATTGTTGATACTACGAGGGAACAGACGCGAGTAGTCAGGCTTCCTCTTGGGAGGCGTCATGATGGCAAGTCCGGAAAGTGCGAGAGAGTCTGCGCTCCGGGCATTAATAGAAATTGACGAAAAGGATTCCTATGCCCGGCAGGCAAGAAACCGAATCTTAGACTCCGGCGATCTCGCATTACGAGATCGCGCCTTTTGTACAGAACTGATTCTTGGGGTCACAAAGCACAGAAAGACTATTGACCATATCATTGAAACTTTTTCAACAAGGCCTGTTCGGAAAATGGATCCCGTTACAAGGAATACACTTAGACTTGGTGTATATCAGATTTCCTACCTGGAGCGGATTCCAAAACATGCAGCGGTTTCGGAATCCGTTGCCTTGGCAAAGAAGTATGCCCACATCGGCAGTGCAGGGTTTGTCAACGCAGTTCTCAGGTCTTTTCTAAGAAAGCCGGATGCAATCCGGTTTCCCGACCCTGTTTACGATGAGGTGTCGTACATATCACTGAAGTATTCTCATCCCGAATGGTTAGTATCCAGATGGATCAAGAGATTCGGAGATGAGGAGACTATAAGGCTTTGTCAGGCTAACAACGAAGAAGCTCCGCTGACTGTCAGGACTAACACCCTAAAAACCACAAGAGATGCGCTCGTTAAGGAACTTGGCCTAGGAGGTTTTGAGGCGCATCCGTCTCATCTGGTTGACGAAGGGATAGAAGTCCGAAATACAGGAAACCTGTTCGGCCATGAGTTATATTTAAAAGGTATGTTTTTTGCCCAAGACATAGCGTCCATGCTGGTAGCACACGCGCTTGCGCCTGAGCCGAATGAGTGTGTGCTGGATGTAGCAGCAGCTCCCGGTGGCAAGACTACCCACATAGCACAACTTATGGAAGATAGAGGCAAGATTATAGCGTGTGATGCCTATGACCATCGATTGGAATTCATTAAGAGCAATCTTGAACGACTGGGAATCTCCTCAGTCAGACCCGTACTGTGTGACAGCCGCAACTTGCCTGAGGATATTAAGGCTATAGAGTTTGATAAAGTGCTCTTAGATGCGCCTTGTTCAGGAACAGGCGTTCTCAGGCGACGAGCGGATCTCAGATGGCAAAGGACGGAGGAAGACTTAGAACGCCTCGTAGTCCTCCAGAGGGAACTCCTGGAATCTGCAGCACATCAGGTAAAATCAGGCGGAGTTTTAGTCTTCAGCACCTGCAGTATTGAGCCGGAGGAGAACTCAGAGCTGATATCTGATTTCGTCTCGGAACATCCTGAGTTTTCAGTGGAAAATGTTCAACCTTATCTTCCAGTCGGATTCAAAACAGCCTTTCAGGAACAGGGGAAGCCATACGTGAATACTTATCCTCATATCCATCGGATTGACGGCTTTTTCATAGCTCGCTTGATAAGACGCTAATTATCATTTCATTACAGTTTAGCCCACCCTTGTCTTAGTTTGCAACCTGCAACACCCCATGAAAAGTTTGAACGGCATAAAAACAGCAATTACGGGCAGGGTAATGTCGGAACTTACGACTTACGAGTTAAGGAGGCGCGGAAAGCAGTCTCCTTAACACTGTATAGGGCTGTCATTACTTACGTTGATTCATGTTGTGTTAGGGGTAGATGAGGTTTGGGGCTGCATCAACCGCCGAATAAGAAAAATCCGCATTTTGGAATTCAACTTATCCAGAGATTCATAGTGCTTGCACTGGTATGTCTTGCTGCTTATTTCCTCACCGTTGGCGGAATACCGGGCAGAATCACACTTATTGAAGGGAATACCAAGGAGATTCAACTAGGCCGGCCCCTTGACTTACGCACAACCACCTCAGGCCTGGAGCTCTTACCTTTTAACGGCGGAGTAAAGCTTGTTTCCTTAAGTCAAGGCGAAAGCAGCCTCGAAGTGCGTCTCTGGGATTTGATCCCACTCAAGCGAATGATTGTCAGCGTGGTTCCGGAGGTCCGGGTGTTTCCCGGAGGCCACTCCATTGGGGTTCTGCTGCCTTCCGGAGGCGTCGTGGTGATAGGGCATTATCCCATAATCGGGCCTGACGGCAGCTGGCACTATCCTGCACGTGAAGCAGGTATAGAGGTTGGAGATGTTATTCTTCGCATCAATGGACAAGCTATCAACAGCAAATCGCAGGTAGAACGCACAATAGACGACATCGGCAGAAGCGGTAGGCAAGCAGAACTCAACATCCTACGCAATTCCAAGAAAATTACGGTGAGGCTGAAGCCGGTTCCTGTCTATGATGAAAGCCTGTCCGATGAGGCTGAGGTATCCATAGGCGAAAAGGAAACCTATTATAGATTGGGCATATGGGTTCGAGAAAATGCCGCCGGCGTAGGCACTCTGTCTTTTTACCATCCTACATCAGGTCTTTACTGTGCACTAGGGCACGTAATTACAGATGTCTCTACCAATAGGGAGATGGATGTAACCAGCGGCATGATAGTTACCGCTCAAATTCTCGGTATTCACCAGGGCAGCCATGGCCAGCCAGGAGAGAAAATAGGTAGTTTCAGCGGAGAAGAAGACATAATCGGAACAATAGAGCGTAATACAAAATTCGGTATTTTCGGCAGACTCAATACTAAGCCTGTCAATCCTCATTTTTCGGAACCGATTCCCGTAGCCCTTGCAGACGAAGTTGTGCCCGGCCCTGCCTACCTTTATACAGTCTTACAAGAAGACAGAATAGAGCAATTTCAGGTGGAAATTCAGCGGGTAACACGCCAAACAAGCCCTCAAATCAAAGGATTAGTGGTTCGAGTCACTGATCCGCGCCTACTGTCAATGACCGGTGGCATAGTGCAAGGCATGTCAGGCAGTCCCATCATCCAAAACAACAAGCTGGCAGGCGTATTGACCCATGTGTTTGTATCAGATCAGACGAGAGGATACGGCGTTCTTGCTGAGTGGCTTGTGCGAGACGCAGGTTTCATGCTGCCTCAGGATGAATACTTAGGAATCTTGGATCAACCGGCATTATCACGATAGTCTCATTACACAGTAGGTTAAGACAATTGTGGGATTTTTGGCAATTCAGGAGGAGTTCGCTATGAGATGGCGAATTCATACGGCGTCAGGGAAGTCGACACAGTCTCTAATCCAAGGAGTATTGATTGGGGTGGTATCAT
>JAKPFY010000250.1 GCA_029551185.1 Bacillota bacterium | reverse complement strand
GCGGCAAAAGATACCTGGACATGACGGAATACCATGAATGGAAAAAACAACAGCAACAAGCAAAAAAAGTAAGTAAGGTTACCCCAATACGCTGAGTTCATCTAACCGAGGGATTTTACACACACTTATGGACTTGATCCTGCGCGGTACTGTTCAGTTTCGCCGTCATCCACATATAGACTGAATCTTCCTGATCTGGCGTTCCGAGACGGACATATGTCGATGGTCTTGAGGACTTGCTGTAGTTCTCCTACAAAACTCATTTCTCTTCCCATAGGGATAACAGCGCCTTCCTTAAGAAAAACAGGAATCCTGTCCAGAGGGGATTCGGCGAGAATGTAGCGATTTCCCGTAATGACATTGCCTGTATATAAATCGAACCATTCACCATCAGGAAGATATACAGTACGGCACTGAGTCTCAGGTTGATAAACCGGCGCCACCATAATGTCAGGCCCTAACATAAACTGATCAAAGATTCCATGGGTCTTCGGATCCTCCGGAAACTCAAAGACCAAAGGACGCATGATAGGAGTTCCTGAGGTTGCGGCTTTGTGCATCATGGTGTAAATGTACGGAATCAGCCTGTATCTCAGCTTGATGAAATCTCTGCAAATGGACTTATACGGTTCATCCAGCATGTACGGCTCCTGACGGCAGGTATCCACTGCGCTGTGGTTTCGGAAGAACGGAATGAACGTCCCCAACTGTGTCCACCTGGTGAGGAGTTCAGGGTCTGTATCATACAGGAACCCTCCTACATCCGCGCCGGTAAAAGGGAGCCCGGAAAGCCCCATATTGAGGCACATGGGAACCGACATTAACAGATGTTCCCACCAACTTGCGTTATCGCCTGTCCATACGCAGGCAAGGCGTTGGATACCGGAATATCCTGCTCGAGTGACCATGAAAGGTCTTGTGCCAGGCAGTAAGGTTCTGAAAGCCTCACGAGTTGCCTCATTCATATAATTAGCATAAGCATTATGGATCTTGGCATGTGAAACCTCTGCTCCAAGCTCGCCATGGAGGGCCTCAAGATCCATAGTGCCTGATTCAGTGCTAAAACACGAGGGTTCATTCATATCATTCCAGATTCCTTGGACTCCGGCATCAAACAGAATCTTGTGATTTTCCGCCCACCAAGTTCTCGTCTTTTCTTTGAAGAAATCCGGGAACACTACCTGCCCCGGCCAGACTTCCGCTTCAAATAGGTTGCCGTCAGGGAGTTTAACAAAGCAGTTCTTTTTCAGGCCGTCTTTGTAGATCTTGTACTTAGGATCTATCTTTACTCCGGGATCTATTATAGTAACCACTTTGAAACCCATGCTCTTAAGACGGGCAATAAGGCCGGAAGGGTCCGGGAAAGCTTCTTGGTCAAATGTGAATACCCGACAACCGTCCATGTAGTGGATATCAAGGTATATGGCATCGCAAGGGATATCGTGTTCCCTGAAGCTTCTTGCTACGTCTTCCACATCGTCTTGAGGGGAGTAGCTGTACCTCGACTGGTGATATCCCAGTGCCCAGAGGGGAGGGAGTTCCATTGTTCCGGTAAGTTTTGCATATTGCTCCACTACATCTTTAATCTCAGGTCCGGCGAAAAAATAATAATCCAATATCTCGCCTGTCCCTTGGAACATATACTCGGCAGAGGATGTCTTGCCCATATCAAAAACACACTTTCCAGGATTGTCAAGGAAAATACCGTAGGCGTAATTTCCGCAAAATCCAATAAAAAACGGAATAGAGACGTAAAGAGAGTCAGTGGACGGAGTATGAAGAATAGTATCAGTGTTCCATAGCGTCATAGTTGTTCCGCGCTTGTCCAGGTAACCTGTTCGTTCCCCAAATCCGTAGAATCGGGTGCCTGCAGGAATAGTCTTAAAGCATGCCGGGCCGTCTTTCATCCAGCCCATTCCTGATGCGGCAGTATCCAGACAGACAGGGATCCCGTTCAGTTGGTAAAATCCGATCCTGACAGGGGATCTACTTATGTGCACACGGATTTTCCCGGTGATAATGTTGATATCAAGAGGGCTTTCTGTAATCTTCACATTAACACCCGGCAGATCGCGCTTCACCACAGCGCACGATGGGATCTCGGAATCCGGTAGAGTCATAGCATGGGGGTGAGATTTCCTCATTGTTACCCGTACAAGATCATCTTCAAGCACCGAAATTTCCAATTCCTCGGTTTGAGTTCTAAGGAATATGCCGGTTGCGGTTCGAACGAGTTGTTCAGCGACGCCTATAGATTTAAAGCTCTTTTCCATTCGTCAGGAATCTCCTTTATGTGGTTTTTCTCTTCCCATCTCAGATTTTGAAAGTACAGGTATTTTGGAACTTTAATATCCATTCTCACGGATTAAGAGTTCGGGTCAGTTGGCGAGTATTCCTCCTCAGTATAGCCGTGTATGCTAATTCATCTGTTAGTGTACAATTCCTTCAATCTTGTTTGAAGGCTGAGGTCGGTGTCCTTTCCTCAGCAGAAGAACAGGGCGTAGTGGAGAATAATGAAGAATCTTGTGTTTGTCGAAATAGGTAATATATTGCACCTATTAGAGAAGCCCTTCATGTCAATTAGCTAGCGCATGTCGCACATGCGCTTATATGCATTAATCAACCCATTGGTGCTGCTGTCGTGACCGGTGACAGGTTCATCATCCTTTAACTCATGCACAATCGCCTTAGCAAGCTGTTTGCCAAGTTCAACCCCCATTTGATCGAAGCTATTGATGTTCCAGACAGCGCCTTGCGTGAAGATTTTGTGTTCGTATAAGGCGATAAGCATACCCAGGGTCTCGGGGGTCAACTTCCTGTACAAGAACGTGTTGGTAGGCTTATTCCCTTCGAATGTCTTCGCTGCTGCGAGCACTTTCAATGCTTCTCCGGAGTAGCCATGGGCCATAAGTTCAGCCTGCGTCTCTTCAAGAGTTCTGCCTTTCATGAGAGCCTCGGTCTGTGCCAGGAAGTTAGCGATCAGAACAGTATGGTGATCTCCAACGGGATTATGGCTTTCGGCTGCAGCCAAGAAATCACAGGGAATCAGTTTCGTGCCTTGGTGAATCAACTGGTAGAAGGCGTGTTGACCGTTAGTGCCCGGTTGTCCCCAGAGTATCGGCCCGGTTTGGTAGTCTACGGCCTCTCCTGCCTTGGTGACGTGTTTGCCGCTGCTTTCCATGTCAGCTTGCTGCAAGTAATCAGCGAAGTATGTCAGATATTCGTCATAGGGCAGGACAGCATGGCTCTCCGCCCCCCAGAAGTTGTTGTACCAGATGCCGAGCAGCCCCATGATTACAGGGATGTTCCGATCAAACGGCGCGGTACGGAAATGCTGATCCACCTTGTGTGCCCCTGTCAAAAGCGCTTCGAAGTTATCCATACCGATATAGAGTGCGATTGAAAGCCCGATAGCCGACCAGAGCGAATAACGGCCACCTACCCAATCCCAGAAGACAAACATGTTTTCACTGTCGATTCCAAAGGCTTCGACTGCCTTTTGGTTAGTGGAGACGGCAATAAAATGCTTGGCTATAGCTGATTCGTCGCGGGCTTGGTCAAGAAACCACCTGCGTGCTGTATGGGCGTTCATCATAGTTTCTTGAGTTGTGAAGGTCTTTGATGCGACCAGAAACAGCGTTGTTTCCGGTTTGAGGTCTTTTAGAGTTTCTGTGATGTCAGTGGGATCAACATTAGACACAAAATGTGGTTGCAAGCGGTCGTGCCCGTACGGCTTCAGAGCATGGGTGACCATGCGAGGGCCTAGGTCTGATCCGCCGATGCCGATATTAACAACGTCAGTAATGGCAGACCCCGTATAGCCTTTCCATTCACCGCTGCGTACGGCCTCTGAGAAGATGCGCATCTTGGCAAGGACTGCGTTCACCTCAGGCATCACGTCTTTTCCGTCCACGAGTATAGGTTGGTTGGAACGATTCCGTAACGCTATGTGCAATGCCGGGCGACCTTCAGTCGTGTTGATTTTCTCACCGCTTGACATCGCCTGTATCGCCTCAGGCAGCCCGGCCTCATCGGCGAGATCCAGAAGCAGAGACATGGTCTCTTCCGTAATGCGATTCTTCGAGTAATCAAACAACAAGTCCCCGAACCGGACAGAGAACTTCCGGAATCGCATTGGGTCAGATTCAAATAATTCGCGCATATGTACATCCTTCATCCTTTGTTTATGAGCGGCGAGGGCTTGCCAAGCCGGAAGCTGAGTTACAGACATAGTAATCCCCCTCACTTTGTATCCGGGCCCTCCAAGACAAGAAAGGAAGGCAACCTATCCGCCGGAATCGTTTAGTATCAATTCTTATCATACCCATTTCTGTTATGCTTTGGGAACGGGTTTCAAATGCCGTCACATTCGGCGAGAGCAGAATCTATGCGTAGTCCCACACCAAGCTTAATACTAGCATGTTGATGAATCCGAGACAATGTGGCGCTCTCAAGATTCAGTGGTATACTCATTATGTACTAATCGCGCAAGTATCCGGAGGTGTGAATGTATGTTCATAATGGACGCGCACTGTGACACACTTATGGACGTAGTGGAAGGACGTCGTAGACTGGCGGATAAGGACAAGGGAGGACAGCTTGACCTGCCGCGCATGATGGAGGCAGGAGTTTCCGCCCAGATATTCGCCATATATGTATCGAAAGAGTACTTACCCGGAGGGGGTGCCAGGCGAGCCCTTCAATTTGTGGACGCCTTCTATCGCGAAATTGAAGATAACAGCGATAAGTTAATGTTCGCTACAACCGGGAGAGATGTGGAGAAAGCCTACGAAGAAGGGAAGATAGCTGCTCTTTTGTCGATAGAAGGCGGAGAGGCGTTGGACGGTCGGATTGAGCTTTTGCGTATATTCTACCGGCTTGGCGTAAGACTCATGACCCTCACGTGGAGCCTTAGAAATGAGCTTGCGGACGGGGCTTTCGAGGGACGCACAGGCGGAGGCTTGACCAGGTTCGGTGTGCAGGTAGTAGAGGAAATGGACAGGCTGGGCATGGTCGTGGATGTGTCACACCTGTCGGAAGCAGGGTTCTGGGATGTGATTGAGGTCTCGAAGAAGCCCATAATAGCCTCGCATTCCAACTCGAAGGAGCTCTGTTCTCATCCGAGAAATCTGACGGATGATCAGGCTAAGGCTATCGCAAAGAAGGGTGGAGTTATCGGTGTAAACTTTGCAGGATACTTCCTCGGAGAAGGAAGACGTTCTCTTAGAGGGGTTATAGAGCATATTGATTATCTCTCCGCCATTATCGGCCCGGAGCATGTGGCATTGGGTTCAGACTTCGATGGCCTGCCTTATGAGCAGCTTCCTGATGAACTGAAGGATGTGTCCGGGCTCCCGGGAATAGCAGAAGAATTGGCTGCCCTGGGATATTCTGACCAGGCAATAAAGGGAATCATGGGCGAGAATCTGCTTCGGGCAGTGAAAAGCGTTATAGGATAAATCGATACTTTATAGTTTTTTCGTAGGATTTCCAACCTATCCGGCGAATACTCCTTTTTGAGGGGGGTGGTTTGTGTTGGATAGCGTTACAGTGTTCGAATTCTTGAGAAGCATCGCAACTCCCGGGCTCGACAGGGTTATGAAGGTCATAACCGACTTAGGTTCCACGTCATTCTATATGGTTATAATTCCCATACTTTACTGGTGTATCAGCAAGTCTTTAGGCTTCAGCCTGGCCATAGTGCTATCAGTTTCCAACTACATAAATGTGGGGATTAAGTTCATCGTCTGCCGGCTCAGGCCCTACGTCGTATTCCCACATCTTGATGCGCCTGAATACTTGAAACTGACTGGAACCGGATATTCATTCCCCAGTGGTCACGCACAGGTCTCATCCACCTTCTGGACGCACTTAGCGCGCAGTGCCCGAGAGAAATGGATAGCGGTTACAGGAATCATAGTGGTTGTTTTTGTAGCTTTCACAAGAGTCTACTGTACAGTTCATTATCCTTCAGACGTTTTGGTCGGGGCGGTGCTGGGCGTGGCTATTGCCTACTTGTACGCAGAGATCGAAAACCGCGTGCGTGCATCAGGCCAAAAAGGCAAGGAAAGA
>JAKPFY010000316.1 GCA_029551185.1 Bacillota bacterium | reverse complement strand
CGAACCATCAAAATATATGGTCAGCTCCCTCGGCTCATGCTCGTGCCTGGAAAGAAAATACTCCAGAGGAAGCTCCTCCAACTTGTTGAGCGAGTCTTCTGACATCGAATTTTCCATGCGCGTATGCGTGGACTGCGACGGCAACGACGGCCCATCCGGCTCAAGTCCTAAAACACTCTTCAGCCCTGGATCATCCTTAAACAGAGAACAATCTAGCGCATCAGTATGCCCACACGCCCCAAGATACAATCGCTGGCTCAAAAGAGTCTTGATTTCATGCTCGACTAAACCCTCATCCCGCCACGGCTCTATTCTCTCCACAGCCATTGCTACAAGTCCTGTTACCTCTGCTGCCTTCGCCAGGGACGTAACGCCTCCTAAAGCAGTCAAAAAGCCCCCACCATCATCAATCTTTTGTGCTTTGCAGTTTTTTAACGTCAACCGGGCTTGCCGTTCCACTCGCTTTGCCTTAGACTCTGTGCTCATGAAAGTTCCTTTTGCCTTGCTGCTTTTTGTTTTTCGCAACTCAATTATCCAGCAACCATCAGGACTTTCATCCTTTTAAACTACACTCTGATACCATCCGCAATACTAGATCTCGATTAGCAATACAATCGGAGCCTGGCTGATATAGCCGCTTTGTGGCAGATAATCAACAACCGCAAAAGTGTTAGCGTGAAAACTCCCGGCAAAGATTAAACGCGCTCTCCGTCTGGTATCTACTCCCATTTCCCCTGCCTGTTACAGCCTGTAGGTGAATAATCCAGGAAGCCCTGGATTATTCATCCATATAGTATGTCGCCAAGAGACCCCACTGCATGCCGGTTTGAGAGCGGGTTTTCTGAAAAGCAGCTAAAAAATCCAGATTAAACGGCAGCGAAAGGGGCTCTGCGGAGATGCCCCGGCTCAAGTAGGCGAGCCAGGTTCTTTGTTTGTCGCGTTTCTGGTTGAAGCTTCAGGCTGTTCGGGCTTGCAGCTTCTTGTTCAGGTTGATGAGTAGAGCAGATGCCGGGTGTACTGAAGATAGGCGCCAGTGAATATGCCGCGCATAGGCGAAAATTTGAGCGGGAATCAGAAGTATTTGATTGCGCAAGGTGGCTAAGGTCAGGGCAGTTTTGGAACTCGGCAGCAAGCGCCTTAATTCATCCATGAGTATGTAGATTAAGCTCTGGAGAACGAACCTGAACCTATTGGCGCTGTATTCCATGCAGCTCAATGGCACACGGCAGTGACTTTTGTTTTCCTTGATCGTGAATTCGATAGTGGCTCGGTTGCAGTAGTAATCCTCGTAAATCGCCTGGGCGGAATGACCGGTCATGTTAGTGGAGACACACCGAATGTCAGTGCCTTTGTCGCTGCAGTCAATTCTAACTATTACCGTGCGGCTCCCCTCCCAATTGTTGCCCTGGTGCTCGGCTCCGTACATCCAGCGCGTGAACCTGGAGTTCATTGCCTTCTCCGCCTCTTTTCGCTCATCGGCCGGCAGTGCGCGCAACCTAGTATGCTCCTTCTGCCATGCCTTCTCGCCAGCTTTACCTTTGAATTTTGGCTCACCAAACTCTTTCTTGAAGCCTTCTTCTGCGGCTTTAATCGTATCTTTGAAGTTAGACTTGATTGACGATGTTGCAGGATATCCAACCACGTAGTTGACCTTCTTTTCCTCCAAGAAGTCCAGAAGATGGGGCTCATTAAACCCAGCATCCATAACAATTGTAAGTTTCACATGCGGCCAACGCTCCAAAATTGCCTCCACCAGTTTTGTAATTTCCGCCAGCGATGTTGCATCGGAAACGTTGCCTGACCGTAGCTTTGCAAGCAGCAGATGACCTTCTTTTGTTGCTGCCAACAGTGGGAAATACTGTGTCTGACTGTATTTCTTCCCGCCGCGATAAATAGAATTTTGCTGCGAGCCGTAGGTCCTAATCGCCGAACCATCAAAATATATGGTCAGCTCCCTCGGCTCATGCTCGTGCCTGGAAAGAAAATACTCCAGAGGAAGCTCCTCCAACTTGTTGAGCGAGTCTTCTGACATCGAATTTTCCATGCGCGTATGCGTGGACTGCGACGG
>JAKPFY010000210.1 GCA_029551185.1 Bacillota bacterium | reverse complement strand
ACGTACACCACTACAACACGTCAGGTTCAGCGTGTGTTACCCAAGCCGGCCTCGGAGAGATCGCTATAGGAGTAGCTTTTTCCCATGATGTGATGGCTAAGGGGATTTCTAAAGGATATCCAATTGCGCTGACAATGCCGTCAGAAGGGACCGGGTTTGAAATAGGCGGCATAGCGTTGGTCAAAGGCGGCCCTGAACCGAAAGAAGGCAAAGCGTTTATCGACTGGTGCATGTCCACAGAATGCCAGGATCTGTTTCAGGAGTGGTTCCGTATACCGTTGAATCCTAAGGCTAAGGTTGCGGAAGGAGCGGTTACCAGAGAGCAGGTCAATTTAATTGCTTATGATGATGTTTGGGCAGGAGAGAATCAAAACCGTCTGAATGAGAAGTGGAGAGAACTAACGAATAAGTAGAAAACACATACGATTGAGTGAGTCTCTACCTTTGTCGGGGGAGGGCAAGGCGCTTTATTTTCCCCGCTCTCCTCCGGCAGGAAGTTTAGGATGGTGAGTCTCTTGATACGCCAAGAAGCAGAACTCGGGCGTCCTCTAAACAGACGGTCACAGTCCATGGTCCTCAAAGAACCTCTCGTAGTGTTTGTTATTATAGCTATTGCAGCAGCTCTTGTGCTATTTGTTCTTTATCCGTTGTATTCAGTGCTTAAAACAAGTCTCATGCAAAGCGACGGGACTATTGGTTTGGAGGTGTACAGGAACCTATTAGCCAAAAGCTACAACCGTCGTCCTTTAGTTAACAGTATTCGTTTAGGAGTTATTGTCGCAGTTCTTGGCACAATTATCGGGTTCATATTCGCGTATTGCACTACAAGAGTGGATGTGCCGCTGAAAGGCTTTTTTAAAGCAGTGGCTATGTTTCCCATGATCTCACCCCCTTTTATCATGTCTCTCGCCACAATTATGCTGTTTGGAAACAATGGTCTTATCACAAAACACTTTCTGGGCGGGCTGGTAAACTTCAAAATATACGGTCTCAGAGGATTGGTAATAGTAGAAACTCTCGCTTACTTCCCAACCGCATACCTGGTTTTGTCCGGCGTATTGCAAGCTATTGATTCTTCAATCGAGGATGCAGCCCGTGACCTGGGAGCGTCTTGGTGGCAAGTGTTTCGAACGGTTACACTGCCGCTTGCCATCCCGGGAATCGCTTCCGCGCTGCTTCTAATCTTTATTGAATCCCTTGCGGATTTCGGCAATCCCATAATCCTATCAGGCGACTACCAAGTCTTGGCTGTTCAGGCATACCTGCGTATCACGGGGCTTTATGACCTTCCGGGGGGAGCAGGCCTTGCAGTCATTTTGCTGGTTCCGTCACTCATTGCGTTCTTTGTCCAGAAGTACTGGGTCAGCAAAAGATCATATGTGACAGTTACAGGCAAGCCTTCCGGACAACGGATCAGCCGAAATGAGCCTTGGGTGAAGACTGCAGCTTTAATTGTTTGTGTGGTTCTTACCGCCATAATCCTCCTTTTCTACGGAACCGCATTTGTGGGTTCGTTTATGACCCTATGGGGCGTTAATTATGATTTCACCCTTGCGAATTACCGCCATGTTTTCCAGGTGGCGGGGGAGTATATTAAAGATACCTTATTCCTGGCTACTGTAGCTACTCCCATAACCGGTCTTCTTGCCATGATAATTGCTTTTCTTGTTGTGAGAAAGCAATTCTTCGGCAGACAGGCTCTGGAGCTTGTTTCTATGTTATCTTTCGCGGTTCCGGGGACAGTTGTCGGTATAGGATATATCCTTGCTTTTAACCAACCGCCTATACTGCTTACCGGGACTGCGTCTATCATAATAATCCTGTTTATTTTCAGGAATATGCCTACCGGAATTCAATCGGGCATAGCTGCTCTTCAACAGATCGATCCATCTATTGAAGAAGCTTCATGTGACCTTGGGGCGGATAGCGGGACTACATTCAGAAAGATTACCTTGCCTCTGATTGCGCCTGCTTTCTTTTCAGGATTGGTTTTCAGCTTTGTCAGATGCGTGACAGCCATTAGCGCAATAGTGTTTGTCGTATCAGGCAGGTGGAAGTTGATAACCGTTGCTGTGTTAGGATCCGTTGAAAATTCGGATCTTGCTCAGGCAGCCGCTTTCTGTGTTGTTATTGTCGGGATGGTAATGGCTGCAATAGGAATCATAAATCTTCTGGTGTATCAGCCGTGGAAACGCGGCCCACAGGAAGTTTCGAAGAAACCGGCTATTTCAGGGGGGGCAGAGCCATGGATCGGTACAGCGTAGAGCTAATAGATGTTACGAAGATTTTTGGACATAGAGAGGCCGCGTCTGACAGCATTGTAGCAGTGAACGGAGTCTCACTCCGGCTTATCCAAGGCGAACTCCTGACTCTCTTAGGTCCGTCAGGATGCGGCAAGACGACTACTCTGCGCATGGTAGGTGGGTTCGAGACACCTACTTACGGCAGAATCTTATTAGACGGCAAGGTAATAAACGATGTCCCGCCACACAGACGCGATACCGCCATGGTGTTCCAAAGCTATGCTTTGTTTCCCCACTTGACAGTATTTGAAAACGTAGCGTACGGGCTTCGCATGCGAAAAATGGACGCCTGCACTATATCAGCAAAGACGCGTCATGCTCTTAGTCTGGTGGGTCTGGAAGGCATGGAGGAACGGCCGCCCGGTTCATTGTCAGGCGGTCAACAGCAACGTGTAGCCTTGGCAAGGGCGCTCGTTGTAGAACCTAAAGTCCTTCTTTTAGATGAGCCTCTTTCAAATCTCGATGCCAGACTTCGAGCTCAGATGAGGATTGAGATCAGAAAGATACAACAGGCTCTGAACATGACAAGCATGTACGTGACGCATGACCAAGAAGAGGCGATGAGCCTTTCTGACCGGATTGCAGTGATGAACCATGGTCGAATTGAGCAGATTGGGACACCTCAAGATGTCTATGCTCGGCCGGCAAATAGGTTTGTCGCTGACTTCATGGGAAGCAAGACCACATTTCTTGATGGCACTGTCATGTCTCTTGACGGGGACCAAGTGAATGTACAGGTATTAGACGCGGTGCTTCCGTTTGAGAAGGTTCCCGATATTGCTCCCGGGGACAAAGTTGAACTGGTGGTGCGTTCTGAGACAGTGGATATTGTGCCACCTGGAAAAGGAACCTTTCCGGCAAGAATCATTCACGCGGCATACTTTGGATCCCACGTATTATATGAGGTGGACCTCTTTGGCACGAATGTCACAGCGGAAATCCCTGATCCCCAAGAGCGAAATATGTTTTCTCGCGGGAGTGAAGTCGGGATTAATCTCAAGACCCGCAGCATCTATCTTTTGCGCAAGGTTATGAACTGAAAAGTTTCACGGTACATGCAAAAAAGGGAGCATATATTATCAATGACTCTGTCCTAAGTTCAGCTGAACAGGCCTGCCCTTTGCCGCTGACTCATATGCTGCAATGGCAACTTCCAGTGCCTTCAGTCCGTCAAAGCCGCAGGCCGCAGGTTTTTGACCTTGGCGGATAGCGTAGACGAAGTCCTGAACGAGGAGGAGATCCATATTGTCCCCCCAGTTTCTGTATAGGACTTTCGGACCGGAGTCGTTGGCTTCGACTAAGACCTGCGCGAATACGTCTAAGGATATCACCCCTTCGGTCCCTACGATTTCCATAGTGACATCTCCCCATGTGGGGTAAGCCGTCGGCCTGGACCAACTGGGGTCAAGGGTCGCAAAAACCCCATTACGAAACTCCATCAGGAGCATACCACAATCATCAATATCAATATCATGCATCCTTGTGTCGACTTCCGCATAAACGGTTTTGACCTCATCATTCAAGAACCACCTGAGAAGATCCGCTACATGGACGGTATGATCAAGCACTGCCCCGCCGCCTGACAACTTCCGGTCAATAAACCAACCCCCTGGCATCCTACCGTGATTAGTGGCGCATACTGCTATTACCCGTCCTATCGCACCGGAGTCAATGAGTTCTTTGGTCCTTAAGACCGGTGGCGCATGTCTAACCGGAAATGCAGTGGCAAGAATTACCCCTTCACGCTCGCACTCTTCTATCATTGCTATTGCGTCTTCGGAGGTAGTTGCTATAGGTTTTTCGCATAGGATATGTTTACCTGCCTTAGCTGCTTGGATAACTTCATCTCTGTGCTTTATATTTTCGGAACACACAATAACTGCATGGATATCAGCATCCAAAAGGTCTGAGAGAGAATCATAGTAATCGGTGTTATGCATGGCTGCTGCCGAAAGGCCGCGATTAGCGTTGTCATCATAGATTCCAATCAGCTCCGCACCGGGAATCTCACTGAGCGCGCGAGCGTAACTCGCTGCGTGCATATGAGCGAAACTTATGATGCCGAAGCGTATCCTGTTCTTTCCGGCAAGTCCTTTTTGAGTCATAGCTGCACCACCTCTTCGGTTTTCGCTGACTTAAGCGCGGCAAGGCTTATTTCCAGGGCGCGCAGGGCATCGTCAGGAGTCACTCGGGGTATTGTTTCACCGTCCACAAAAGCCAAAAACTCGCGGATTTCTCTGAGATATGGGTGCTTATCCTTAAGAGGGCTTTCAGGGACTGCTACTCCTTGCTTACCTGTATTCACATCTCCGGTTAAGACTGTAAGAGGCTGCGTTTTGCGGCTGTCTGACTCTATCATCCCAAGACTGCCACACACCTCGAATTTATAAGAGAACTGAGCAGGATGAGCCCAGCTTCCTTCAACATGGGCGATTACGCCGCATTTCATGCGGATAATAGCCACTGCATATTCAAGAGGCCTATCATGTCGCACGCTGCGAGCAAATACACGTTCTACATCACCGAAGCACCAAGCGAGGAAGTCAAAGTCATGTATAGATAGGTCCAAAAGGAGACTGCCGCTGCGTTTGTCGTCTAGGTACCAGTTTCCCCAGCCTTTAGGGAAAGGCCCTGTGCGGGACATTCGAACTACGCCGATCTCTCCGAGTCTCCCTGAGGTTATCATGTCATGAGCCATTTCATACTCTGGAAAATAACGGAGCACATGGCCGATTCCAAATTTCACATTGTTTTGTTTGCATGTCTCTGTCATTGCCTTAGCATCATTCGGGGTAAGGGCAATGGGTTTTTCACAGAAAACGTGTTTACCTGCGTGCGCAGCTTTTTCTACACACTCTCTGTGGAGGTATGTAGGGAGACATACATCAACTATATCGACTTTGGGGTCTTCGAGTGCTGCGTCCGGATGGACTTGAGGTATGGCTCCGCACAAAGCCGCAATATTACGCGCTTTTTCCATGTCATGGTCAATAACATACTTCACTTCGGCTTCATCGCACTGCCTGTAGCAATCAGCATGCATTCTTCCCATTGAACCTGCGCCCCAAATAGCCACTTGATGCACCTTGCGAACCTCCTCTGATTGTCAGTCTATTGGCGCCGATGCCGCGCATGATTGATGTCTTAATGCGCGGATTTAGTAATTCTATAACTTCGACGTAAGGTGCCTTTAACCTTTTCTCTCCTACTGAATGGGAGACTGCCTTCTAATTGCCGGCTTAACCAGGTATTAACACCGCATAAAACAAGGTTACCCGGAGCGCCCTGTCGAATTCGCATTTGAAGACTTCATATTTCATGTCGTCACTTAATTTCTCATTTAGGAGGACAGTCGTTGAGGAAGAAAACATCGGAACTTTCTATTGCGCTTTTCATGCTCATAATCGGTGTGATCCTAACCGGTATAAAACCGGGTATAGGGTTCAGCAGCCAAGGTTCTATTCCTGCGTATTCGTCTTATGCGAGTGGACACGGCCCGGTGAATAATGATGGCGTGGCAAGTCATAGCGCCCGAGTAGGAGACTACAGCGTTGAGTTCAAGGAACAGCCGGGGGAGGGAAGCCGGAAGGAACCGGTTAAACCAATGATAAGGGATGGAGTCAAAAGTGAACCCTGTGCCACCTATGTAATATACATAAATTGGGATGGATTTGCTTATCGGTATTATGAGTGGGCCAACAGCCCAGGCGGGCCCGGGACTCCTGTCCTGAATTACCTTGCCTCAAGAGGCGCCCTGTTTACAAATGCGTATTGCGGATTCCCCGGGACAACAGTCCCTATGCAAACGAGCATAGTTACCGGCGCCTGGCCGGCAGTTCATGGCAATACCCACCTCTACTACGATCCTTCTGAGAATGTAGTTGAGCAAATGAACAGGGAAAACTCATCTGAGACAATTGCGGAGGTGGTAGCCGAAAGCGGCCTTCCATCTGCTTCTGTCCAGCAGTTTGCGCTTGAAGGGCGTGGGACATGGCCTAACGATCCTCGTCATCTATATGTTCAGCCTTCCGGATCATGGCATGAGCGAGTCACTGAAGCCATAAAGATTCTCAAGCAGGCACCGGTTAAGGCCTGTGGCGGGCAATCCGTGGTTGTCCCTGAAATTCCTAGGTTCTTGGCAATATATGCTGACGACTTGGATGCGACCGGCCACAATTTAGGGATAAATTACGGCTTTTCCCTTGCCCTCAACTACGAGGCATGGAGAGACAGACTCGTTCGTAAACTCGCGTATATGGATTCAGAACTGGGGCTTCTTGTAGATGCGCTAAATGACTTAGGAATCCTGGATCAATCTGCGATTATCCTTACGAGTGATCACGGGATGTCTTATTTCAAAGGGGAGACAAGCCTGCCTGATGTCCTGGAGACGCTGGGTGAGTTGGGCTACACTGCGGAAATTCTTTCTGAGGGTGAAGAAGCTTCTCCGTGTACAGACATAGTCTTGGTAGGAGGGGATCTCTCCTTGCAATTCTATTTCAGGTGGGATATCACTTTGCCTGAGTACAACGAGATTATTGACGCATTAAAGAAGAAGCCGTATTTCGGAGGGTATATGTCCCTGCATGAGCTGGCAAAGGCAGGCGCTCACCCGGATTTAGGCTCCCTCTTTATTTGGGCGAAACCTCCTTGCCACTTCAGTCCCGGCAATCTTCGCTTAAGGGCAGGGGGTCAACACAACTCCGGTGATGAGTCATCACGTCGGGTTTTCATGCTCCTTAGTGGGGCCGGAATAAAAGAAGGCGTTGTAGTGGATGAGCCTGCAGCTATTATTGATGTGGCGCCAACCATATCACACTTATTAGGCGTGAGAAAGCCGGCAGGCTCAATGGGCAGAGTTCTTGAAGAAGCGATCGCTGCCCATTGAGCCTTCATCCATAAACTTGTCGGCTTGCATTGCCCTTATTCACGCTCATAGGGAACACCGAGAGCTTGAGGGGCTTCGGTTTTGTAAGTCGCTGAACGTGCTGTTGTGATTATTAACACAGCAATAGTAAAGATGTAAGGCATCATCTTCAGCACAATAGGAGAGATCGTTGCGCCTACCACCTGTATTCTGAACCCAAGGGCTTCAATTCCGCCGAACAGGTACGCTCCTACCATTGCCCGAAGAGGATTCCATACAGCGAATATGACGAGGGCAATAGCTATCCATCCGCGTCCTGCAGTCATTTGTTCGATCCAGCTGGGTGCATAGGCCAGGGAAAGATATGCCCCTGCGATACCTGATAACGCTCCACCGATAATTGTGTAGGCATATTGGACAGCATTTACGTTTATTCCAAGGGAGTCAGCAGTTCGCGGACTCTCACCCACTGATCGCATGTGCAGGCCCGGCCTGGTCTTGTATAGGAAGTACCAGAGAAATGCCACAAGAAAATAGGAGCCGTATACTAACAGGTTATGCTTGAAAAACATCTGCCCCAAAACGGGTATCTTTGAAAGACCGGGAATAGGATAGGGTTTGAAACTCACAGGCGCCGGCACGCCGATTATCGGTTTCCCCAGATAACCGCTTACGCCTGTAGCGAACAGGGACAGCGACAGCCCGCTTACTACCTGGTTTACCTTGAGCGATACTGAGAGGAAAGCGTGTATAGCTGCAATGATGCCTCCGGCAATAGCAGCCCCAAGTATCCCGACTGCAAGATTCTTCGTGGCAACTGTAGCAAGGAAGCCGCTGACTGCTCCCACCAGCATTATTCCTTCCACGCTCAAGTTTATTATGCCGACACGTTCAGTAAGAATCTCCCCGAGCGCGGCATACAATAGTGGCGTACCGGCTTGAACTGCAGCAGCAAGCACTGCAGTGATAAATCCGACAGTAGTTTGCGTCATGTGTAATTACCTCCTGAATCATCTGCAGAGGCCGGTTTACGTGATTTCCCGGGCCACATCGTCGGCAGCTTGTTGTGCTTGTACAGGTTTAGGTGAACTGCGGATGATTCTGATTCTGTATCGCGCAAGAGCTTCCACGCCGAGCACAAAAAACAACAGAGAACCTTGGAGCATTGTGGCGATATCTGCAGGAATCCCATAGATCTGCACTGAATACCCGGCCACGAGAAGGCCCCCGAAAAGGAGCGACACGATAATTATGCCTATAGGGTGAAGCTTAGCCAGCCAGGCAATGATGATTGCCGTATAGCCATAGCCTGCTGAAACTTGAGCCTGGAGTCTATGAATAATTCCTGATACCTCACACATTCCTGCAATACCTGATATTGCTCCGCTAAGGATCATGACAAGAATGATGTTCCGAGAAATGCTCATACCTGAGTAACGTGCAGCGTCAGGGTTCTCGCCTATAACGCGGATTTCGTAACCCCACTTAGTTCTCGATAACAAAAGTCCCACTGCAAGGGCAGAGACAACACCGAAAACAAGCCCCAAGTGAATCCTGGTATTACCGAAGCATGGGAGCCATGCACTCTTTGGAAACATAGGGCTGAGAGGAAACAGAAACGATAACGGATCTCTCCAAGGCCCGTAAACAAAGTACTCTACGCAGAATATGGCAATGTAGTTCAGCATAAGTGTGGTAATGATTTCGTTTACACCCCAGATAGCTCTGGGCGCTGAACCAAGAAATGCCCACAGACCGCCTGCCAAGGCAGCTGCCAAAACCATTGCCGGAATCATTATATATGCAGGTAAGCCGGTAAATGTCAGCGCTACCCAAGACGCAGCCAGAGCTCCCACGTAAATCTGGCCTTCCGCTCCTATATTCCAAAGCTGCATCCTGAAGGCAATCGACACGCCAACCGCCGAAAGCAGCAGGGGGGATGCTTTCACCAAAGTCTCAGTTATACCGTACTTGGTTCCGAAAGTGTCTTTAAACATTATCGCATATACTTTAATTGGTGAATATCCTGTCATCTTAAGAAAGATCGCGCCAAAGAGCAGAGCGAGAGCAATAGATACAACCGGCACTAATATATTCCACCAAGCAGGGGTATCAAGCCTCCTCTCAACCCGGATCTTAAACTTGCGTCCTTGTGTAGTTTGCGCTCGCCCGTCGGTTACGGTAGTTTCATGCGTCATGTCAGCGCCTCCTCGTCTTGGACGTCCAGGACGCCTGCCATTAACAGTCCAATGTGTTCAATATTCCATTCATCGCGGTTTAGCGTTCCCATGATCTTTCCTGCAAACATTATCGCTATCCTGTCAGATAAGCGAATCAGTTCGTCCAGGTCCTCAGATATCAGGAGAATCGCCACCCCCTGGTTACGTTGGTTAACAAGGATGCTTCTGATAGCCTCCGCAGCGCCGATATCAAGGCCCCTTGTAGGATAAGCCGCTACCAATAGCTTCGGATCTGACGAGATTTCTCGTCCCAAGAGTAATTTCTGGGCATTGCCCCCGGACAGTAAGCGGGCAGCGCTGTGGATTCCAGCGGTTTTCACTTGAAAACGCTCCACCAATTCTTTTGCGTGACGTTTGGCAGCGTCATAGTCTATAAAAGGTCCTTTGGACATGACAGGTGAGCGATACGACTTTAAGATAATATTGTCCACGATGCTCAAATTCGGCGCCATGCCTGTTCCATACCTGTCTTCAGGGACATAGCTTACTCCGCTGTCTATGATCTCAAGCGGAGTCTTGTTGGTTATGTTTTGTCCGTGAAGGGATATGGTTCCAGAGTGCGTTCTTCTGAGACCTGTGATGACTTCGGTGAGTTCTCGTTGTCCGTTTCCGGCGACACCGGCAATTCCCAGGATCTCTCCTGCCCTGACCTGAAGAGAAACCCCGTCCAGTGCTATAGTCCCGCGATCCCCGTAAGCGGTGACACCGGAAAGCGTAAGGACAGGTTCTGAATGAAGCGAGTCCTTCTCCGGAAGAGTTGCAGAATGTTCCTTGCCTACCATAAGGCTGGCCAGCTGTCTTGATGTTACATCCTTCTTGTTCACGGTCGCTGCCACGCGGCCTCCACGGAGTACTGTTACCCTGTCTGCAACGTGCATTACTTCATCCAGTTTATGGGTGATGAATATTATGGATCGTCCTGTTGCTTTCATACGGTCAAGTGTGGCGAAGAGTTCCCGTGCTTCCTGAGGGGTAAGCACTGCTGTGGGTTCATCAAGGATGAGGACGTCAGCCCCGCGATACAGCATCTTTACAATCTCAACCCGCTGTTGCTCTCCTACGGACAACTGCCAGATTTCCGCCCGGGGATCCAGTTGAAGGCCGTATTTTTTGGATAGAGTTGCGACTTCGTCTTCAATAGCAGTCATATCTAAGCGGAATCGGGGAGTTGACATCCCCAGGGTTATGTTTTCAGCTACAGAAAAATTCTCCACCAGACGAAAATGCTGGTGGACCATGCCGATTCCTGCTTCTATCGCATGTCTCGGCGAGCCGATCTGTATCCTTTTGCCTTTTACGAAAATATCTCCTTCATCAGGCTTGTAAAGTCCGGACAGGATGTTCATAAGAGTACTCTTTCCAGCCCCGTTTTCACCGAGCAGCGCATGGATTTCACCGCAACTTACACTAAAGTTTATGTTCTCATTGGCCAGCACACCAGGGAAGCGTTTAGTAATTCCATGCATTTCAATGATATTATTTTCATTTTGAGGCATTTGCCACCCTCCACGTTGAAAGGGAAGGCCGACAGGCATCGTCGGCCTTCCCTAGTCATGGCAGCTCACAAAGAAATGGTTGCAGAGTAATCTTGCAGTGATTTCTTAGTTGAGCGTACCTTCTACTCCTTCGACGAACCAGTCGAAGCTGAGAAGCTCTTGATCAGTCATTACTTGCCCCGGTTTTACCCTTTCTACGCCCTTATTGTCTTTAATTGGCCCTTCGAATACTTTGAACTTACCTTGAGCTATTTCGCTCTTCTTTTTGATGACAAGTTCTTTGACATCTTCCGGAACCATCGGGCCGTACGGGCCAATATCGACTACTGCATCCTCCAAACCACCCCAATAGTCATACGGGGACTTCCAGGTTCCGTTGCGTACTGCCTCAACACAGTCCACATAGAACGGGCCCCAGTTCCATACTGGGTTGGTAAGCACGGCGTTAGGTGCGAATTGCCTCATGTCAGTGTTATAACCAATGCCGTATACCCCTGCTTCTCCTGCAGCTTGCTGAGGGGCAGGGCTGTTTTGGTGCTGAGCAATGACATCGCAACCTGCCTCGATGAGGCTCTTCGCAGCATCCTTTTCTCTGGCTGGGTCATACCAGGTGTTTGTCCAAACGACTTTCACTTTGGCTTTGGGATTCACGCTTCGTACCCCGAGAGTAAACGCGTTAATACCTCTGACTACTTCAGGAATGGGCATAGCGGCAACATATCCGATAAGATTGGATTCTGTCATTTTTCCTGCAACCATACCTGTAAGATATCTTGCTTGATATATTCTACCGAAGTATATACCGACATTTTCTGCGGTTTTAAATCCTGTATTATGCATGAAGATTACATCTGGATAGCGTGTGGCGACGGAGTGGACGAAATCCATGTAGCCAAAGCTGCAAGCGAAGATAACCTTGCAGCCTGCTTCTGCCAGTTGGGTCAAAACTCTCTCAGCGTCACTTGATTCCGGTACATTCTCTACGTAAACAGTCTCAACGTAAGGCAATTTCTCCATGAGGTGCAGTCTGCCTCTGTTGTGTTCATAAGCCCATCCCATATCTCCGACAGGACTGGAATAGATAAAACCGACCTTCATCTTGTCCGAGGCTGCTGATATCCCACTAATCCCAAGAGTAAGCACTGACAACATGGTGATCACGCAAACCAAAACAGTCCACCTTCGGAATTTCACGACGGCTTCCTCCTTTTAAGTTGTTTACATGTAGTCGGTTAAGCTGGCTGATAGATTCGTTGTGGCTCCATACCCCCCCCAACTGTTGTCTTGTCTTATTATATTTCCCAGTACGACTAATACTGTTTTAATTCGGCGCACACTGAAAAAATCCTTCCAAGATGTAGTATAAGTTTACATAAATTGAGGTCATTGTAATATTATTGTATCAAGCCCTCTTCTTGGTCTTAAACAGGTTTACTTGTGTTTTGTACAAACAGATGAATGCATGCAGACGGGACGGCTTAAGAGGCTTCGCGTCTTAGGTGTGAGGGTCTCGGTGTAGAGGAATTCAGCGGGGTATATAGAATGATTCACACGTCGAGATTCCTGAGTCTGTATGACAAAGACTGATCTTGCCACATGACACAGTCCTCATTCAAGTACCGACAAACAGATACAAGAATATGGAGGAATCTCTGCAAGTGTTATTGAATGATTGGTTACTCTCAAACGAGGCTGGAGGGTTGCGGTATGGGTGGAGAATTAAGACCGTTGGTTATTGCCCACCGGGGAGCGTCGTCAGAAGCTCCGGAAAACACACTTGCAGCATTTAATCGAGGCCTTGAGACAGGTGCTGACGGGTTTGAGTTTGATGTGCACATGTCAAAAGACGGGGAGGTCGTAGTAATCCATGATGAGACTGTGACAAGGACCACGAATGGCTCAGGATGGGTAAGGGACATGACGCGGAGTGAGCTTACGGCTCTTGACGCCGGTTCTTGGTTTGACATCAGGTTTAAAGGAGAAAGAATTCCTACGCTGAGGGAAGTCCTTGGGCTTATCGCAGACAGGAGCAAGTTGATAAACATAGAGCTGAAGAGCGGTATGGTTATTTATCCTCACATTGAGCGCAAAGTTATCGAAGTGTTGAGTGAGTTTGATATCCTTGACAAGACGATCATATCCTCATTCAATCATTATTCTCTTAGAATGGTAAAAGGCGTTGAACCTAAGGTAAGGACCGGCATTCTGTATATGGAAGGATTAGTTGAACCGTGGATATACGCAAGTCATGTGCCTGCCGACGCTCTGCATCCTGCATTCTATCTGGTGACACCTGAAATTGTCCGTGGTGCGCACGATGCAGGGCTGTCTGTTAACGTGTGGACTGTCGATAGGGCAGATGACATGAAGATGATGGTTACCTCAGGTGTGGATGCTGTAATTACGAATTGTCCCGGAGAAATGATTAATCTCGTGAAGGAGGGGTGGTAAGGTGAATAACGAGGTTAAGTTGGATTACAGGAAAACGTTTGTGTTAGGTCTGGGATTCCTCGGCATTACCCTTAGCTGGTCCATCTATAATTCGTATGTTCCGATTTTCCTTGCGGAACTTCTTAAGGACACCGCTTACCGTACGACACTTGTAGGCTTTATCATGACATTAGACAATATCGCAGCTATTACGCTTCAGCCGTATTTCGGCGCGAAGAGCGACTCGACATGGACGCGATTCGGACGGAGAATGCCTTATCTTCTGGTGGGCGTGCCTGTGGCTGCAGTGGCTTTCGCGCTGATTCCATATGCAAGGTTTTCGCTGGTTTCCATAATTATCGCCGTGGGTATCATGAATCTGGCTATGACAGTGTTTAGGGCGCCTACAGTTGCGCTTATGCCTGATATAACTCCGTCGTCTCTGAGAAGCAAGGCAAACGGAATCATTAATTTCATGGGCGGTTTAGGGGCGCTCTTGGCGTTCTTTGTGTTTTCAAGCCTTTACCGTATGGATCCTGCCTTCCCGTTTCTTGTGACAGCTGTCTTGATGGTGCTTATTGTCGCTGTGCTCTTTCTTACTATCCGGGAATCACAGACTGTAGAACCCGGTCAGGATAAGAGTGTAGGTATTGTTCAGGCAATGACTGAGGTATGGACAGACAAGGATAAAAGCGCAAGGAACATGCTTCTTGCGATCTTTTTCTGGTTCGTAGGCTGGTGTGGGATTGAAGCGCTCTTTACCTTGTACGGGGTTGAAGTTTGGGGGATGACACCTGACCAGGCAGCATTTTCCTTGGGATTCTTCTCACTGTCATTTCTCGTTTTTGCTATCCCCAGCGGATTTCTCGCTACAGCTATTGGCCGGAAGAAGACTATTCTTGTTGGTGTCTCGGGTCTTGGCCTTGTTATTATTGCTCTTCGGTTTGCCAACCCAGGCATCACTTTACAAGCGCTTCTTCTTATAGGGGGACTATTTTGGGCCTTAGTAAATATCAATTCTTACCCTATGGTGGTGGATATGACAAGCAGCGCCCAAACAGGGGCGTATACCGGCCTTTACTACTTTTTCTCATCCCTCGCAGCTATTGCTGCGCCACCGTTGTTCGGGTGGTTTATGGATGCCCTTGGCAATCAGGCTCTGTTTCCGTGTGCATTTGTCAGTTTAGTAGTGGCCTTCACGTTTATGATGAATGTTAACAAGGGGGAAGCGCCGAACGTATCATCTGGCGCTCATGCTGCTTAGACTTCCCGAAGGCTATGAGAACGAGCCTTGTGGCGAAAGGCTCATCCATAGGCTAAATACGAGAACGAGGGGTTGCGAACAGCGGGCGGGACTGCCTTTACATAGGAGTTTCATCGTGTTATACTGACGGTGCCGGCTGAACTCCGGCACCTCGCTTTTAATTCCTCAGGCCGGCGTAGCTCAATGGTAGAGCGGCGCACTCGTAATGCGCAGGTTGTGGGTTCAATTCCCACCGCCGGCTCCAACTTACGTGCTACGGATACTATCCTTTGAAATGATAACTATTCGACTACACCTTTGTCCACCGGTTACTCACCAACGCAAGACAGGTAAGTCCATCACACTCATTAGGCGGGCCGCATAAGATGAGGTAGAAAGGACAGCGGTTGCGGAGTTTCTTATCTATGTGTCTTCATGCGCGGCAATACGTGTTTGCAAATAAGCAGGAGAACGGTATCAAGCACAGTCATATAATGCGAGGAATTACGCTCGGATTACACTCTGTGTGTGCTGATACATCCATGTCATGAGCAGGCAAGTTTAGATTAGACCTGCTGAAGGCAGCAAGATATGCATTTCCGCAATTATTGCCGCGTCCCCGACGTCCTGAAGGAGGAGATCCGGATGCCGTCATTTACGTTCACCGGAGGTGCTGTCAATACAGATAACCAGGTGCTTACTGCTACAGTAAGCATAGCCATATCACCTGAGGACTCAGTGCTTGCATCACCCGCGCTTTTGCCGGGCGCCTCAGTCGTAGGCACGGTCGCTGTGTCAAATGTAGGCGATGTGGATTGCCTTTACTTTGTTTCGGCGGACTGGGCAGCTATCCCGCCAACGACTGCAAGTATGGCACATGTTTTGGCAGGCGCGCTCAATGCGAGTGTGGAGGCAAGCCCGCCGCTTACCGCCCCTCTTTATACAGGGCCGCTCAGAAACCTTGTAGACGAGCCAACAGCCGGTCGTTCACTGCCACTTGCTTCGGTCCAGGAAGTCACTATTACCGTGGGGCTGGATCCGAATGCCGGCAACCTGGTTCAGAACAAGGACCTCTCTGTCGACTTTGTGTTCGTGGCAACCCAGGTATGATCGTACCTAAGCCGGTCGAAATGAAAGGGGATAGATGATCGAGCAGGGCCGTGCAAGATCGGCGCGGCCCTGCTCTGTAGCTCTATGAGAAGAAGGTAAGGTAATGAGGGAACGCGGAGGTGCAGCGATGAGAGAAGACTCAGTAGGAAACACTGAAAGCACAATGCCTATCCGGAAATCATCAGGCAACAAATTAACTGCTATGATGGTTGTTGGAAATGAAGCAGGCAGGTATCTTCGACCGGTTCTTGCGGATCTTTTGCTGTGGGTAGACGAGATCGTCGTTCTGGACGACGCATCTGATGATGACACCGCTTCTATCTGCACAAGCTGTCATAAGGTTGTCAGGTTTGAAAGAAATCCTCTGCCTATGTTCATTAAGCATGAGGGGAAGCTTAGAGCAAAGCTCTGGGATATGGTGGAAGAGACAGACCCTGACTGGATTTTGGCAATAGACGCTGATGAGCTTTTCGAACCCAGAATACACAACGAAGTGCGAGATCTTATTAATCAGGAAGAATATGATGCCCTGGGATTCCGACTTTTTGACTTTTGGGGATCTCTTGCGCATTACAGAGTAGACGGCCAGTGGAACCCCTGGAACCGATTCGTCCGGCTTCTTGTGCGCTACATGCCGGGTAAGCGGGTTACGTGGCCTGACTTGCCTATTCATGTTGGGCGGTGGCCTATTGAATATCAGGGCCCTCTCTTGACGTTCCACTCGGATATACGCGTAAAACATCTGGGCTGGGCCAATGCTGATGAGCACCGGTCGAAATACGAGCTCTACAGGGCCAAGGAAATCCAGGTACGAGGTGCTCCATCGAAACACACCGAAAGCATTATGGCACCGCGTCAGGATATTAAGTTGGAGGAGTGGTATGACTCGAAGCTGCTTCCGTACACTTCGCTGTTTGCTGCAACAGGCAAGGCGGGCAGCGCTAAAGCCTGTTCGGATCCCGGATTAGTTCTTACTGCTGAGATGCAGAGGACAGCAGAAATGTCTGCAACGCCTGAAGCAACTGAAACAAGCAGGGGATACCGGTCCCGACAGTCAAGACGAACCAAGCGACGGGTAGGGGTGCTCACAACAAATCACTTCAGCTCTGACGGGAACCGTGTAATATATGGTGGCGCGGAGCGATACGGAACAGAGCTTACTAAGCTCCTCGTAGACATGGGGTTCGAGGTTGAATGGTGGCAAGCCGGGACAGGATGGGAGCGGGAGATCATTCCCGGAGTACCAGTGCGGTCAATACCTGAATCGGATGCCCAATTCCAGACAGCGCCCCGCCTTAATCACTCTTTTCACGAACGCGCCACCGGTATAGACTACGCAATATACTTCATCACTTTTCTTGCGTACCCTCAGGCGTTGGAGAAAAGCATAAGTGTATCCCACGGTATTTACTGGGATTACCCCACTTTTGAGGCCACACTCGGCGGAGGCGAAGCAAGACGCGAGTGGCGCCGCAGGTTGTTCACCGCTCTCGCAGCTGTCCGGAAGGTTGTCTCTGTGGATACTGCTACGATCCAGTGGGTGACTGCTACGTGGCCTGGCTTTAACCAGAAGTTTGAGTATATCCCTAACTTTGTAGATCTCGCTGCGTATCGTTCTCTTCCCGATCCTGATATACATGAACGGGTGAGAATTGTGTTTCCAAGGCGTCTCACATCAGTACGCGGGATTAACGAGGCGGCGAAAGCCGCTGAGGTGCTGATAAAGGAATATGATAATGTGGAGTTTCATTTTGTCGGTCGGGCGCATGACGATGCCCTTGAAAGTCACATGGTAAGATGGGCAAGCGAAAACCGCAGGATCTTTTTTTACTGGCGCCCGCCGGGGTTGATGCCGTGGGTATACCGTAATATGGATATCGCCCTCATCCCATCGAAGTCAACAGAAGGGACTTCCCTTGCCTGTCTCGAGGCAATGGGAGCAGGATGTGCCGTGATCGCAGGCACTATAGGGGGACTTTCAGATCTTATCATAGACGGCTATAACGGCCGCCTTATCAAACCTACAGTGCAGAATCTGATCAATGTCCTTTGTGAACTCATTGATGATCAGGAACAGCGCTTGCGTTTGGGGAATACGGCGCGCGAGGTGTCACAAGTGTTCAGTCTTGAAAGGTGGAAGTGCCAATGGGCAAGGGTAATCGAGGATACATTTACTTGAATGGGTCTGAAAACAGCAAGGAGTTGAGGCAGGGATCAGCTACAGGTAGATTCTCTTGAGCACGCTGTTCTTCGGTGACCGGTCGGTTTACAGTTAGTTGTAGGATGAAGTCTGCGACCTTACAGAAGGGACTGCGTGCGGAGGCGGCTTATGTTTACATCCATGGCAGTTAACCGGCAAAATATCATAAAAATCGGCGCGGCTCCTTCTATTCCTACCGGAGTGCCGGTGGAGGCTGACGTGATCGTAGGTACGGTTTGGACTGACGTTTTTGTACGAGCGCCTATCACTGTAGTTCCTTCAAGTAAGCAGGTGATATGCGTTAGGCCGACACAGGACGGCATCCGGGTGCGGGCACAGGTTGTGCCGGCAAAGAAAGGGAAAGGTGTCCGGGTTATTATCGTGGGAACTCTTGAATTTGCGGTTACCTATAAGATGGCTTCTGGCCTGGTAGGGTTTACTGTAATGGAACTTGCGGTTTCGACCTTCGCTGATTTGCCGAATGTCGGATTTCGCAAAGGTATGCAAGCTGAAGCTGAGCTTTTCCTGACGGCTACTGTCTGGGATACGCCATCCGGCCCCATGTTCGGTGGTCCTGTTCAAATCAAGACAATCGTGACACAAGACGAGATTATTACATTAATTGCTCTGATGCCGGCTGAGACACCAATGTGAGCACCGGCTCCGCGATCCGATCCGATGGGGGGGTGTCTTTGTGGACACCATAATCTATTTGCCGTGTTTTGATTATTTTCTACATCGCCAGAGACCGCACCACATGTGACCTGTCGTACGATCTACCATGCCCTATTGAGATTGCAGCGCTTCTTAAGACCGGCGCGGCCAAGAATAGAAAGCTCATCGGATTCTGGGGAGCTGTCACTACTTGGGTGGACTTGGACCTCGTGGTGCGTGTGGCAGTCTCAAGGCCGAACTGGCACTTTCTGTTTATAGGCTATATAGGCGTGGATTTAAGTCTTTTGCCCAGGCTTTCGAATATTACCTTCATAGGTGATCGCGATTACCTCAGCTTGCCATTTTATGCGAAATGGCTCGATGCTGCCATTATTCCCTTCGAGGTGCGTGAGGTTACACGCAAGGCGTGCCCTGGCGAGAAAAATTCACGAGCCATAGCCATGAGAATTACGAGCAAATTTTCCAATATTGGTCGATCTAAGGAGGAAAATCTAAAAGTATGGCGAAACTGAGATTAGCAGCATTTGCTATCATGACATAATCCAGTTAAACCTTAACCGATAAAGGCAAAGCTTTCGAAAGGAAGCGACGCAAAGCCATGGGTCTAAAGGTGAAACGCACCTATGACTGCCAGGTTGCCGGTGGGTTCAGACGTCGTATGAAACTCTCAGTTTCATTCGTTGCGCCAATCACCTGCTTGCAACCGGGCGGCAGGTGATTAAGCCTATAAGGGCTGAGGGGAAATACGACGTTTGTAAAGGGAGGTAAGACGTCATGAGAAGATCCCGAACGACTGTTGCTTTAGTGACTGTACTGGTAATAGTGTTGTTTGCCGGTATCGCATTGTGCGAAGCCAAGGGTGGGCCTCCATCGGGTGAGGCTGCGTATGAGTTAGTTGAGAAGAAAGTCGAAAACGCTAATGACCAGATTTGGAAGGCAGTGGCGAAAGCCCAGAAGATGGCAGAGGATCCCAAGCAAGTGGACAAGGCAATTGAGTGGGTGCTTGAGAAGACTCAGAGAATCGCTGATAACTGCATAGAATTTTGCGCAAAGCGCGGTGTAGACGTAGAGTGCTATGACGAAGAGGTAAAAATCGGTGGCATAACAGTCACGATCGATCCAATGAGGGTTGCAGGCCTCTAGGGCATTAAGCGTGTGGTACATGCGGTAGGGGGGTTACATGAAAGGGGTCCATATCGGCCGGGAGTCTGATTTTATTAAACAGGCGAGGAAGAAATCGACGGAAATCCGACTCCTGGCAAAAGGAAATGGGATTGAGGTGATGAAACAATACATCGCCCCAAACTCGTATATTACTTTATCATCTGAGCCCAACTGGGATGGTTTTGAGTTCTACTTCATTCTTGACGGGGCGTTGATTTGCAAAGATGAAAAAGGGAGGACAACATGCCTGAGTCCAGGAGACTATATTGCCGTGACACGTCTTATGAAAGATGTGTACTTTCGAACTGAAACAGGTGTGACACTTCTTTACATGTCCTCACAACCGGTGTTTCATGCGTTAAGCGACGAGATCCAGGGGCTCGTCGCTCTTGCTAAGGAAGTTGAGAGAAAAGACAGTCATACCCAAGAACACTGTGAACGCATCCAGAGTTTATCGATGCTGGTAGGGGAGAAGATGAAGCTTTCCCCGGACAGGCTCGAATTACTGATATATGCTGCACTTTTACATGATATCGGGAAGATAGGGATACCCAATCGCATACTGAATAAGAAGGGACCGTTAACTCCGGAGGAATGGCAAGAGATAACTAAACACCCTTCTGCAGGCAGAGCAATAATTGAGAAGACGTTTTTGAGGGATGCAGGCCCAATTATTGAACAGCATCATGAACGGTATGATGGGACAGGTTATCCTTTCGGCCTGAAGGGAGATGAAATTCTGGTCGAATCTCGGATTATCGCTGTAGTGGATGCTTTTGACGCGATGATTTCTGATAGACCCTATCGCCCGGCAATGACAAACGATGAGGCTATAGCTGAACTAAGGCGCTGTGCAGGCAGTCAATTTGATTCGGATGTAGTTGAGGTTTTTATTGATGTAATTAACACTTATCCGCTTGGTGCCGGTTTCAGTGAGTATAAGCTATTTCAGAATCAATCCGGATAAGTGAGGTCAAATTCCGGATGAATATAGTAGTACCGCGGGAAAACAAGGCGGGCCAAGTTGATGAATGAACAAGGACGGGCATTAGGACCGTCCTTCGTAATAGTATCCGGTTTTCAGGCCTATTCCTGTAAGAATCCCAAGGGCGACATCGTTTTTCGCGATTGTCCCGGAGTCAATCAAACGTCCTAACGCAGCTGCCACTACTGCTGATGTAGGTTCCACAAAGAGCCCCTCTCTTGCCAAGGATATCGCGGCGCTATCTATCTCTTCTTCGCTGACTGCCATAATAAATCCGCCTGATTCTCTTGCTGCGGCAAGAACTTGGCTTCCTCGGACAGGGCTGCTGCATGCGATGCCTTCAGCTACCGTCTTTCCTCCCCGAATAGGCGTAACTTGTGTCTCGCCGTGCAAGTATGCTTGGTATATCGGGGCGCAGTTCTCAGCTTGCACAATGACAAGCCGCGGAAGGTGACTCAGCCTGCCCTGGTTCAGGAGGTCTCGGAACCCTCGATATGCGCCAAGTGCGCAACTTCCGTAACCGGCCGGGACAACCACCCAATCCGGCATTATCTTGCTTCTTTCGCATTGCTCCCAGATTTCATACGCTAAGGTTTTCATTCCTTCCAAGAAAAACGGGTTCCAGTTGTGACTTGCGTATAAGGTCTCGCCTCTTGGGTCTTCCTCAACGGATCTTTGACATGCTTCAGCTACATCTTGCCTTGTGCCGTCAACAGCTTTGATTTTCGCGCCATATGCCCTGATTTGTGCAAGCTTTGCAGGCGACGTATGAGAAGCCACGAATATCCGACATTCCATGCCTGCTCTTGCTGCATACGCAGCCACTGATGCGCCTGCGTTTCCTGATGAGTCTTCCACTATTGAGGTTATGCCCATTTGCTTTAAGCGGGAGATCATTACTGAAGAGCCGCGATCTTTATAGGAGCCTGTCGGACAAAGAAAGTCAAGTTTAAACCATACCGGGAAACCTTTCCACTTCGCAGTGACAATAGGAGTACATCCTTCACCCAGGCTCACAATGTCTTCATCCTCCAGGTGGGGTAAAGCCTCACGATATCTCCAAATGGAATGTGGACGCAGGGTAAGACGCTCAGGAGGCGGGATACTGTATGTGTACTGACTTTGATATTCCAGTTCTCCTTTACATGAGCAGCGCCATATCTTTGTATCACCCGGATACTTGCGGCCGCAGCGCGCGCAGTATACCATTTCAAAGCCCCCCTTAAGCGATAGCATATGAACAGGTTCAGGCTGACGGTAAAAGTACAAGTAATATAAAATTCGTCAGCATGCAGAGCTTTCCTCTGAGGAAAAGCAAAAAGGCAATCCGTAAAGTTGCGTTGCGGTTCCAAAACGCAGCCTTGACAACGCGTAAAAAAGCAAGCAGACTTGTATTATCTGACGGAGACCGGTTTTAAGGCTCGCAATGAAAATGATTGGTAGCAGGGAAACTCCCTGTAGGCGGAGAATATGTCCGGACCGGAAAGGGGTGGAGAATTGACAGTTATAATCGTCGGGGCAGGGAAAACAGGATTTCAAATCGCGAAAATGCTGGCAGAAGCCAGGCATAACGTAGTAGTGATTGACTCCCGGGAAGAGGCCTTGATAGAGGTAAGTGAAAACCTGGATGTAATGACCATACACGGGAACGGGGCCAGCGGGAGAGTCCTCGAGGAAGCCTCATTGAGAAACTCAAATCTATTTGTTGCTGTGACTGACAGTGATGAGGTAAACATGGTGGCATGTATGACTGCCAAGCGCCTCGGGGTCGAAAAAACAGTGGCACGTATAAGAAATCCTGAATACCAAGGGCTTACCGGCGGAGCTCTGTCCACAAAGCAGTTGGGGATTGACGTGATTATCAGTCCCGAAGAAGCCGTAGCGTATGAAGTCTTTAAGTTTCTTAGGGCCCCGGCTGCTACAGAAGTCGAGTACTTCGCTGACGGAAAGGTCCAAATGCTGGGGTTTAAAGTTCAGGATGAGTCTCCGATAGCCGGTATGACTGTAGCAGAGGCAGCTATCACGTCTTGCACCATCGGAGCTATTCTCCGTGACGGTGAGGTCTTAGTGCCCCATGGAGGCACCCGGATTTTAGCGGGGGACGATATTTTCATCATCGGCAAGACCGGTGTCCCTACAGAGATGGGCTGGCTCGTGGGGACAAAAGACCATGCCATCCGGAGCGTGGCGATTCTCGGTGGGGGACGGACAGGTTTCTTGTTGGCTCATTACTTGGAACAACATAGGAAGTACATTCCGGTTGTAAGAGTAGTCGAGCATGATGAGGAAGTATGTCATCATCTGGCGCGGGAGTTGAGGCATGCCTTGGTTATCCGTGGCGACGGAGCGAAGCCTGATCTTTTCCATGACGATAGCATAAAATCCCTGGATGCTTTCGTAGCGTTAACAGGCCAGGATCAGACGAATTTGCTTGCAGGCTTTATGGCCAAGCATGCAGGAGTAGAAAGGGTCATTATTAAACTTGAGCGGGATGATTATATACCGATAGCGTCACAGATGGGTATAGATGTAGCTGTTATCCCCAGGATGATTGTTGCAGGCACCATACTACGTCTCATTCATAAGGCGAATGTTGTATCTCTTTCACTTCTGGGTGAAGGCAATCTTGAGGTCATGGAAATAAATCTTCCGGGCACTGCAAGCATATGCAACAGACCCCTTCGGCACTTGGACTTTCCAAAAGGCTTGATAGTCGGGTCAGTGATTCGGGGGGATTCAGTAATCATCCCCAGAGGGAATACAGTCCTTCTGCCGGGGGACAGTATTGTGGTTTTTGCCATGCCCTCTGTAGCACGACAACTTGAGGAGTATGTAAGGTAGCATAATTGCAGATTCTGTGAGGCGACTTCATTTTGGATATTAAACCTGTGCTTAATATGGTAGGGACTTTGGCTGTCTTTTTAGGATTGCTTATGTTGATTCCCATGTCCATATCGGTTTGTTCCCGTCAAGGCGATGCGTGGTCGTTCTTTTTGGGCGCAGCAGTCGCAGTAGGATTAGGCCTTTTGATAAAGAGAGGTTCACATACAAGTAAAGAGCCTGGCATTAAGGAATCCTTTGCCATAGTGACTTTAGGATGGGTAATCGCAGCAGCCCTTGGGGCTCTGCCATTTGTTATTTCAGGCGCGTGTCCCACATATTCTGACGCCTTCTTCGAGGCTATGTCCGGACTCACGACTACAGGCGCTACAGTGATAGGGAACATAGAAGCCCAACCCAACGGGATTTTGTTCTGGCGGAGTTTTCTACACTGGCTGGGAGGAATGGGCATTATTGTCCTGTTTATTGCCGTTCTGCCCGGCGCAGGTATTGGGGGAAGCCGGTTGTTTAAGGCAGAGGTGCCGGGACCGCTTCCTGAAAGGATTGTTCCTAGGATTAAGGAAACAGCCAAAACCCTCTGGCTGATTTATGTGGGGTTTACGGTAGTCGAGACAGTCTTGCTTTGTTTGGGAGGAATGGGCTTTTTTGATTCAGTGAATCATGCGTTCGCTACTATGGCCACAGGGGGCTTTTCCACTAAGGCAGCAAGTGTAGGAGCATGGACGAGTCCGGGAATTCATTGGATTATTGCAGTGTTCATGCTCCTTGCCGGCGTTAACTTCACCCTCTACTTCCGTGCTTTGAGTGGCAGAAGTCTCAGAGTCTTTTTTCATGACGCTGAGTTTAAGTTCTATGTGTCATTGATTATAACCGCAACTGTTTTGGTGACACTGAACCTTTTTGTCTCCGGTAATTTCCGGAGTCTGGCTGAGGCTTTCCGGCATTCGGCTTTTCAGGTGGTTTCAATCATTACCACCACAGGTTTCACTACTGTTGATTTTGATATGTGGCCTTCGTTTTCCAAGGCAATCCTCATGACTCTGATGTTTATAGGTGGATGTGCAGGGTCTACAGCGGGTGCAATCAAGGTAGGCAGGATTCTTGTTCTTCTAAAACACGGGTATAAGGAGATCTTTCAGTTTATTTATCCACGGGCTGTTACCTTGCCTAAGATAAACGGATCCCCGGTTCCGCATGGTATGCAAAATACTATTTGCGCCTTTTTCTTCTTGTATATTTTTACATTCATTGGTGCAGCGATCATTATGACCGGATTCGGTTTGGATCTTGTCAGCGCTTGTTCCGCTGTGGCAGCAACCTTGGGCAATGTAGGCCCAGGCCTTGTGGTGGTTGGTCCGACCCTTACTTATCAACCCATACCTGCTCTTGGGAAATGGGTACTCAGCGCGTGTATGCTGCTGGGCAGGTTAGAGCTTTTTACTGTTTTAGTTCTCTTCATCCCGGATTTCTGGCGCAGGGGATAGGCGAGCTCTCAAGGCTCTTCAGGGATGATGATCCAAGCAAGAAGATAGGCCAGAATTCCCGCACCATAGAATACTGTGAGAAGAATCCAGATAAGGCGCACAAGACTTACATCGATTTCAAAATACCTGGCTAATCCCGCGCATACTCCACCTAGTTTCTTTTCATATCTACTTCTGTAGAGACGTTTGACATTTGACATAGTGGGAGCGGCCTCCTTCTTTTACTTCTCTTAACTATACTATACTATCATATTTGCATCTTGCTTGAGAAAATTGCAAAAAAATGACTGCCTGCACCATTCGTGTGCAGACAGTCATTTGCGGTGCATTTTCTAACGACAGCCTATGGTATACACTTAGTCGTCAGGCATTTCACCCAGGGTAACAGTAATAAGCATATAACTGTTGTTCCGCCACACCTGGAGGACTGCTTTGTCTCCGGCTTTCCTGTTGCGCACTTCTTCTTGGAGTTTGGTTATGTTCGTAACTTGAGCGTTGCCAATCCTAAGGATTATATCTCCTTCTTGCAGTCCTGCTTTTTCAGCGGGAGAGTTCGGGTATACGTAAGCCACTACCGCCCCGTACTTTTCACGCACGCCGAAGTACTCGGCCAGTTCAGGAGTAAGGTTCTGCAGCTGCACTCCTATCCATGGATATACGATTTTCTTTCCGCTGATCAAGTCATCCATTACGCTTTTTGCCACATTCACCGGTATGGCAAATCCTAACCCTTGAGCTTGTGGAATGATTGCAGTGTTGATCCCTACTACCCTTCCTTCGATATCAATAAGAGGGCCACCGCTGTTGCCGCGGTTAATTGCAGCATCTGTCTGGATGTATATGCCTGGTTCCTTAGGATCTCCGTCCAAAGACCGGGCAAGCCCGCTGATTATGCCTGCTGTTACTGTATGCTGCAGTCCGTAGGGATTGCCGATGGCAATCGCGAAGTCCCCCGGCCTTATTTTGTCTGAATCGCCAAGCTGCACAGCGGGGAGGTCTTTTGCGTCTATTTTTACTATCGCAAGGTCATTTCTGGGGTCTCTGCCCATAGTTTTTCCATTGAATTTCCTTCCGTCAGCCAGAGTCACGACGATTTCCTTCGCGCCTTCAATAACATGATTGTTAGTGAGCACATATCCGTCTGATCTGACTATAAACCCACTTCCTATGGCGGGGACCTCCACTTCACGGGTCATGTCCTGTTGTCGTATGCCAAAAAACTCATAGAAGAAATCCCCGAACGGCAGAGGTGAGACTTTCATTGTACGTTTTGTGTCGATGTTGACCACTGCCCGGCCTACACGTTCCGCCACATTTGCGATACTGTCTTTTGACATGTACCCGCTGGGGAGTTGGGCTGAGACCAGGCTGGACTGTGCAATCTGTATATCGGAAGCAGAAGACGCGGATTCATCAGTTACTACACCGGTTGCTGCAAATGTATGGCTATCTCCTGCATAGTGGAAGAATACCAGCCCTGTAATGAGTACGCTTACTACAGCGACCAGAACGTATGAACCAAATGACTTCCTCCAATTTGAATCGTTAATGCTCATAGATACCACTCCTCTCATTTTTGCTCAGATGTTCATATGTTTATTTTACTATTCATTAATCTATCTATCTATCAAAAACAACTGATAGAAGAACCTGGACAAATACTGTGAAAACGGTTTTTGAGGCGGCTTGCCGGGCGCATGTGCTACGCTTACGGATCGTGCCATCTTCTCTAAAAGCAATTGGTCCACCTCGCTGACAAGAGTGAAGTCATAGCCTTTTCCGGACCACTTAACGATATTGGCGCCTGAGATGTCTGACATACTTAATATATTATCTTGTACGCCGGTGTCCCTTATAATCCCAGGTGAGACAAAGTAAGATATTGTGTTCAGACCGTCTGTTAAGCGGATATGCGCTGCCGGGAAAGTCTTATATAGACTGAGTATTCCTCCCTCGATTACGTAACCGGTCGGTATGAATCCCGGCACAGGAATAGGAAAATCCGCTTCCCTCTCCAGCCTGTCCAAAGGCATTAAGTCACCGGATACAGGCAATTCCACCTTGGCAACATTAGGTGGGATGTCCAGCCGAAAGAGATCATCACTCAATTCCGGGAAGAATTCAATCTGATTGTAAAAGGACACTGAAGACATGGTCCCATCAGGTCTATATTGCTCTGTCTTGAGAATAAACGGGTACTCCTTATCCACCCATATTCTTCGCGACGGATTACCGGGATAGCGGGGTTCTAACCCGATTACATAAGCTTGCCTTCCTACCAGGTTCTCAGTTGAGACCAGTGAAATCTTATAATTGGCTTTGATAAGAAGCATATCCCTTGTCTTTTGGGATCCTTCACTTTTGTCATTGCCGGGAAGGGAAGATGTTTCCGGCATGTGGAATACTACCTGAAGGGAAGGCTCATAATGCCAGGTTGATTTGCCGTCTGATATCACAGTTCTAAACCCGCATGCCGACGCTGAAGAAGGCAGATATTCAGTTTTGGTAAAGTTCGGCGCCTTGTGTATTATGTTAGATATGCAAGCGCTTGTTCCGGACGGGTGCCACAGTATCACAGTTTTTGTCGCTTTATAGCTTACGCTTCCGCTCTTCTCTGCCACCTGCTCGATTATGCTTATCGCGACTTCCGGGTCGGAAAAACTGATGTCGCCGCTTCTTTCAGGCAACGGAAGCTTTGAGGCGAATACGGTTCTCGGTCCTTGTAATGTCGCAAGAGATGATGCTATTAGTAAGCATAATATTGTGACAGCAGCCAGTCTCTTAACCATAACAGGAATTCACCTTCTGACATAAATGTCATCTACTTAGGTGAAAGAAACATAACGCGCTTAAATGCATCTATTTGTGTTTTTCGTCCGGTCTGGCCGGAAGGTGTGACACCCTTGTGGGGTGTGGGGTGACCATAGGGTTCGAGGAGGTCAGATGAATACATAGTGACTGCTTGTGCAGTGGCGACGAATCCGAGAGAAGTCTTGTCTGAAAACGGCCTATCCAATTCTGAAATAACATATTCCCTAATGTATGGCTCCACTAAGTCTGTCTTAGCCTCAGTCAGTCCCTTTGATGCTCCGGTGTTTGAACTCAAAGCAATAGGCAGAATTGCCAAGGCCAGTAAAGCACAAGCAGGGACAAGTACCCTCACAAGGAGTCTTCGATAAAATTCGGACACTGAGTGTGAATTGATACGCTCCTTCAATTCCGGCCAGAACTCTCGAGGCAGCTGAGGTGATTCCAGCATTCCAAGTAGATCCTTTGTCGCTCTGAGTGACCGGCATTCTTCTTGACAATATGTACAGTCAAGAAGATGAAGCTCGACTTGACGCAGTTCTTGATAATCCAGTTCACTGTCGATATAAGCCGAAAGCAAGCTTCTTACCTTTTCACAAGTCATGTTCCTTATCACCCAACTCCAACCTCAGTTTCTTGGTAAACGTATGGCGCCAGTTTCTTCCTGAGGAGCCTGCGTCCTCTATGTATGCGAGATCTTACTGTGCCAATGGAGCAATCAAGAATGCCGCTAATCTCCTCATAAGAAAACCCCTCGAGGTCATACAAGACCACTGCCATACGATAGTTAATAGGTAGAGACTGAAGCGCAGCTTGGATTTTTTCCGAAAGTTCATTCTGCTCAACAATCTCTTCAGGGTTTCCGGTCCAGTCAGGCAGTGTTTTCTCTATATAGCCGTCTTTAGTGGCAATAGGCTCATCAAGAGATTCAAATCTGTACTTACCGTGTTTTCTCAGTTTGTCAATATATAGGTTTGACGCAATACGAAAAAGCCACTTCTCAAAGGACGTGCCTATCTTGAACTTGTCAAAGGAGCGGTAAGCCCGGAACAATGCCTCCTGCGCCAGGTCTTTGGCTTCATCCGCGTTTCCGGTTAGCCTCAAAGCGACACGGTAGAGCTTTTGATCATACGTACGTACCAGCTCCTCAAAAGCCTCGATGTTGCTCTCTCTGTACTGGGCGCCTGCCAAAGCTTGTGTGTTCAGCATGTCTCTACCACCCTATTCCGCCTTATCCTTGACTATTTCCGAAGATTCCGGTCATATTAAGGAAACGAACCGAGAGTAAAAAAGTTCCCCGACTGCTCTTGTCTAAAGTATATCGTTCCCATGGAAAATGCGCAACTTTTCAGGCAGGAGATGTAAGCCACACTATAGAATATGGCAAATTGTTAGGTGCGACTTGCAGTAAGCAGTATTATCTGTAAACTTAATGCAGAAGTTTAGCTCCATGGGTTTTTCGGGATTGGGAATTCGGTGGAGGGTTAGGATTATGGCGACTGAAAGACAAAGAGAGTATGTTAAGAAGTTTCAGGGCAAGAAAGCTGCTGTCTTGGGAATTGGCATAAGCAATGCTCCGGTAATCCAATTCCTTGTGGAAGCAGGTGCTCAAGTTGTGGCATGCGACATGAAGGAAGAGAAACAGCTTGGCGGTGCGTATCGTGATATAGCGGGTTTACCCATTGAGTTCAGGCTCGGTGAAGATTACCTTCAAAACCTGGATGAGTTTGACATGATTTTCCCCACCCCCGGGATGCCCCTTGACCTGCCTGAACTGGTCCAAGCAAGGAGATCCGGGGTTTGGCAGTCAAATGAAATCGGCTTGTTCCTTGATCTCTGTGAGGCGCCTGTTATAGGTATAACCGGCAGCGACGGTAAAACCACAACGACTACATTAGTGGGAGAGACTCTTAGGGCCGGGGGAAAAGAAGTCTTCGTCGGCGGAAATATCGGTAACCCCCTTCTTTCCGAAGTGTTTGACATCACTGCTGACTCCGTCGTTGTCCTGGAGCTTTCCAGTTTTCAGTTACAGCCTCTCAGCAGGAGCCCCCATGTGGGCGTGATTCTGAACGTTTCTCCTAACCACCTCGACCACCACAGAACGATGGAAGAATACGCCGAAGCGAAAGAGAACATCTTCAGGCACCAACTGCCTGTGGATTATGCGGTTCTAAACCGGGACAATCCATGGACCCGCTCCATGGGAGAAAGGTGTCCCGGAGAGCTTGTGTTTTTTTCAAAGTATGAAGAGATTCCACACGGAGTATATGTCAGGAGGAACGAAATTATTGTGGATATTGAGGGCAAAAGCGGGGTGGCTCTCAGTCTTTGTGACATTCGACTGCCGGGTGAACATAATGTAGAGAATATCCTGGCTGTAACTGCAGTTACAGCTCTGGCCGGATGCGATCTTGCACATCTTCGCAGTGTGGTGAAGGAATTTACCGGGGTGGAACACAGAATTCAATTTGTCGCAGAAAAGCGCGGTGTTAAGTTTTATGATGATTCCAGTGCTACCACGCCCAGTCGGTCCATTGCGGGAATCAAGTCTTTTGAGGCGCCGGTGGTTCTTATAGCCGGGGGCTCCGGCAAGAAGCTGTCTTTTGACAGCCTTGGTGAAGTCATCGCAAAGAGAGTTAAATCTGCTGTGCTTGTAGGACATACTGCTCCGGAAATTCAGGCTTCCATAGAAAAAGCAGGGGCGGAAACAGGGCGAAAGGTAAGAACTATAATGGCCGAGGATTTCGAGGAAGCCGTCCATACTGCATTTCTGGAAGCGTCCCCGGGTGATGTAGTTTTGCTGTCGCCTGCATGTGCCAGCTTTGATTTCTTCAGCAACTACAAGGCCAGGGGGGAAAGATTCAAAGAGATTGTCCAGGGTATAAGCTAGTGTAGCAATATGAAAACTGAAGGAGGCCTGCGAGATATGGCTGCATCGATTATTGATGGGAGAGCTGTAGCGAAGGAAGTCCGAACGGAGGTGGCAGGAGAGGTAGAAGACTTCAAGAAGGCTTACGGCTATCCTCCGGGGCTTGCTGTGATTATTGTCGGCGATGATCCGGCATCCCGTGTCTATGTGGCGAACAAGAAAAAGATGTGTGAAAATCTGGGTATACGCTCAGAGGAATATGCTATGCCTGCTTCAACCGGTCAGGAAGAGCTTATTGCCGCAATCAAGAATCTAAACCAGGACAGAAGAATTCATGGTATCCTTGTGCAGCTGCCTCTGCCGGATCACCTTGACGAAGGCGAGGTGTTGGAGACCATCGATCCCGGTAAGGACGTGGATGGTTTCCATCCCATAAGCGTCGGGAATTTCGTTGTCGGCAAGGAGGCCTTCGTGCCATGCACGCCTATGGGAATTATGCGTTTGATAAAGAAGACAGGGATAGAGATTAAGGGTAAGCGGGCAGTGGTAGTGGGGCGTAGCAACATAGTAGGCAAGCCTGTAGCCATGCTGCTCCTTGCCCAGCATGCGACTGTGACCATCTGTCACTCTCGTACGGTGGATTTGGCAGGCGTGTGCAGGGAGGCAGATATACTCGTCGCTGCAATCGGCAAGCCCGAGATGTTAGATGGGAGTTATATAAAGCCAGGGGCAGTGGTAATAGATGTCGGTGTAAATGAGATTGGCAGGACGGATGAGGGTAAACGCATATTAGTCGGAGATGTAAAATTCGACGAGGCGAAGGAAATCGCAAGCCATATTACACCGGTGCCCGGCGGCGTAGGCCCTATGACCATTGCTATGCTCATGCGTAACACTATGGACGCGGCATGGAGGAGAGCGCGTAAAGAAGGATGCGGATGTGCTTGTAAGTCGTGACTTGACACATAACTCGGCAATTTTTGCGCATAGGTTTGTCAAAAGTGATTTTTGAACGCACGATATAAGAATTCAAAAACAGGAATTAACCCTACCAAAATCTGTTGCGGCAGCTTAATAAGCTGCCGTTTAGCTTTTCTTAAAGGCTTTGGGCGAGGAATCTTTCGGAACTGGCATGGTAATTGCTTGATTTATAAGACGGATGAGTGGCATTAGTTTGACAGGTTCTTTCATTACATGGAATAGATGCAAGGAAGTAAAAAGCAAAGGGAGGTGATAAATTGGTTCATAGTTTATATGCTGCAACCTCGGGTATGGTTGCCGGACTCATAGGGCATGACGTAATTGCCACGAATCTGGCTAACGTAGATACACCGGGCTACAAGAGGGATATACCAATTACCGGTTCATTTCAGCAAGAAATGGTAAGAAGCCTTGCCGGGTCGGGACGGGGAGGTCAAGTGGAGAGTACCCCTATAGGTCTTCTTGGGTACGGGGCGTATGTCCATAGTATAGGCTCAGATCATAGTCAGGGGCAGCTCATTGAGACTCAAGGGACCTTGGACCTCGGTATTGAAGGAGACGGCTACTTTGTTGTAAGAAGCCCTTCCGGAGACTTGCTGACCCGTTCCGGCTCCTTCCGGTTATCAACTTCAGGTATGGTTATGACCGTGAATGATATGCCCCTTTTAGGCATGTCCGGGCCTATTATTATTCCACCTGAGGCCGCAGATATCGAAATCCTGGCAGACGGCACTGTGTACGTGGATGGCAGAGTCCATGACAGGTTGAGCATTGTGTCCCTTGATAATCGTAACCTTGCGGAGAAGGTAGGGGACGGGCTGTTCAGAGTCCCGCGGGGAAGCGCAAGACCGGCCGGATCAGGTTCATTTGTTGTTCGCCAAGGGTTTCTCGAGATGTCGAACGTGGATGTCATCTCAGAAATGACGCGAATGATAACAGGCATGCGAACCTATGAGGCGTGTCAAAAGATGATTTGGGCCATCGACCAGACGCTGGACAAAACTGTAAATGATGTAGGGAGAGTTGTTTGATTTAATTGAGAGGCCGGACCGCCGGTGCGGAAGCCGTAAGTTGCTGAACGATTGAGGCAACATTTTGGGATGACTCTCCGAAAAAGGCAAGGCTCATCAAGTGCCTGCCGGAGCTTTAGTCATCCCTGTTTTTTTGATGATACCATTTTGAACGGACGGTGATCAGGAAATGATGAGGGCATTATGGAGCGCAGCCACAGGCATGCTGGCGAAACAATTAAACATGGATGTTATCGCCAACAACCTGGCTAACCTCAACACATATGGGTTCAAAAGAAGCAGAGTCGACTTTCAGGACCTCATGTATCAAAACCTTCGTATGACAGGATCCACTGTAGCAGAAGGCGCCCGGGTGCCTGCCGGTATTGAGGTGGGACTCGGTACACGGCCTGCTTCTATTCAAAGGATATTTTCCCAGGGAGACTTTATTCAGACTGAAGGTGCTCTTGACCTGGTTATTGAAGGTGACGGTTTCTTCCAGGTATTAATGCCTGACGGTACCGTCGCATTTACGAGGGATGGTGCGTTCAAGAGGGACAGTGAAGGACGAATGGTTACCTCTGACGGTTTCCCAATGGAACCGGAGGTTCTCATTCCTGCTGAGGCTGTCGATCTTTCCATCGGCACGGACGGGACTGTGTCAGTGCTTCTTGCAGGTGACAGCGATCCCCAGGAGATAGGTAAGATTGAGCTTGCGAGATTTGTAAATCCTGCCGGCCTGTCTGCAATAGGCAGAAACCTGTACGCAGCTACCGCAGCTTCAGGACAGCCTGTAATAGGAACACCGGGTCTCGAAGGCTTTGGAACCATATCTCAAGGCTTTCTTGAGATGTCCAATGTTAAAGTGGTGGAAGAGATGGTGAACATGATTATTGCGCAGCGCGCGTATGAAGTGAACTCCAAAGCCATTCAAACTTCTGATGATATGTTGGCAATTGCAAACAACCTCAAGAGATAGACGCAAGGGATGCGAAGTGTCAGATTTTAGAGTTATGAAACAAACCATAGGATGTAAGGGGCAAATCCGGAAATTGATGAAGATCATTCCGGTGGCTCTTGTCTTTCTTATTCCTGTATCTACCGTTATAGCAAAGGACGCACAAGATGAAACCGGAATCTTCGGACCCGGGGCGCAAATATCAATTACAAGTCCTCTGGAGGTTGGAAAGTCGGTCATAAGCCTCGGGGATATCGCAACTTTCAGAGGAATGTCCGAAGACGTAATAGAGAGCCTGTCTGCCATTGAGGTGGGAAAAGCCCCTCCGCCGGGACAAACCAGGACTTTGAGTCTTGCGATAGTGAAGATCAGACTGAGGCAAAAAGGTTATGACCCTGACAGTATCACGATTTCCGGACCGGTTACTATCGCGGTAAGCACACGGCCTGCTGTAATGAATTATGATGAGATTATTCGGGCTGTGGAGGACTATGTCAAGGCGAACATGCCGTGGGATCCTACGGATGTGAGAATCAGTGTAGCTCCTGGCCAGGACAGGATATTGGTTCCTGACGGCGATATTCAGGTCCAAGTGGAACCCTCATCCACTACCAAGTTTTTAGGGACTACCAATGTGAAGGCGCAGATCGTGGTAAATGGCAAGGTCTCTCGGACTCTCCATGTGAGAGTAAGGTTGGACGTAACGAAAGAGGTAGTAGTCGCCACAAGGACCATCCGGAGGAATGAAATCATATCCCCTGATGACCTGACTCTTCGAGTCCATGACCTCGCTAATGTCCCCCCGGATGTGGTGTTTGACCCCTTGCTCGTAGACGGTATGATGGCAAAACACACAATTCAAGCAGGGAAACCTGTTACGTTCAGCAGTATTCAATGTCTGCCTGTAATTTCCCGAGGAGATCTGGTAACGCTGGAGGCAATGTCAGGCGGTGTGATTGTGGCAATTCCCGGAGAGGCTCTTGAATCAGGATCTGTCGGTGACCGGATTCGAGTCAGAAACACTTCCTCCGGGGCGGTTGTGAGTGCCAAGGTAATTGACTCCCAACGTGTGCAGGGGATTTAGGATCGTGTTCACTCGCTGATACAGGAGGTGGTACAGTGCCTCGCAAGATGTTTTTGGGTCTGGTTATATGTGTTGTGACAATGCTAATCGGCGTTTTCGTGCCGGGATTTCAGGCTGAAGGGGCGGATAATTCTCTTTGGCGGCTTGATTCAAATTCGCTTTTTGCCGACCATAAAGCCGGAAAAGAGGGGGACCTAATAACCGTTCTCATCATAGAACGGGCGTACGCCAGCCATAGAGCTCAAACCGGAGCAGGGAAAGGGACAGGCATAACTTTGGCTGAAGGTTCAGGGGTGTTGTCGTTTGTACCTGCAGTCGGCCTTAACGCGAATACGAACTTTAAAGGACAAGGCGCAACGTCCCGCTCAGGCGATCTGGTAGCGAAGATGACTGCAAGGGTCGTTGAGGTGTTGCCTGACGGCACGCTGAGGATAGAAGGCATACAAGGTCTTGTAATCAACAATGAAAAGCAGAATATAGTCATTTCAGGCCTGGTCAGGCCTGAAGACGTAAAAGCTGATAATACAGTCTTGTCCACTCACGTAGGATGCGCTGAGATACGATATGAAGGCATGCTGGACGCTGAGCAAAAGACAGGACTCGTTGGTTTTCTGCAAAGATTCTTTGCAGGGATAATCAACTTTCTCTTTTGATATGTCACTTAAGTGCTGAAGGCAAGGAGGTGTGACGCATGAGGTTCAATAAAGCAGCCTTCATAGGCTTTGTCCTTTGCGCCTTGGTTCTTGCGACTACCCGGGGCGTCTTGGCGGAATCAAGAATAAAGGATATAGCCGGGGTGGAAGGAGTCAGAGAAAACGATCTTATAGGCTACGGTTTAGTGGTAGGTTTAAAAGGCACAGGAGACTCCGGAAGCGCCATGTTTACAGTCCAGTCTATAGCTAACATGCTTATGCGTTTTGGAGTCACGGTGTCTCCGGATCAGTTTCGAGTAAGGAATGTCGCTGCGGTCATGGTTACAGCGAAGCTGCCTGCGTTTGCGCGTGTCGGCGACAGCCTTGACGTAGCTGTTTCTTCTATAGGAGACGCCCGAAGCCTTGAAGGAGGCACTTTGCTCATGACTCCGCTCTATGGCCCGGATGAAAACCTATATGCCGCTGCCCAAGGCCAAATATCTCTCGGAGGGAGCAGCGCTGACAGGCGGGTGAAGGTTCATCCTACAGTCGCCAGAATCCCCGGAGGCGCCACTGTGGAACAGGCGCTTAACAACTCTGATTTCGGCATGTCCGGGGATAGGATTGTTCTTACCTTGAAAGATGCGGATTTCACAACTGCTGACAGAGTAGCGAAGGCCATATGTGAGCGCTTCGGGGAAGGAACTGCGAAAGCGGAGGACGCAGGGGCTGTCAGTGTAAGAATTCCACGTGACTACTCCGGCAATGTTGTGGGGTTCCTTGCCAAAATAGAAGAGATTCCGATAAATGCGGATGCCCCGGCTAAGGTGGTTTTCAATGAAAGGACAGGGACAGTGGTTATCGGAGGAAGCTCCAGAGTTCTTCCGGCTGTGGTTTCCCACGGCAATCTCAGAGTCCAAGTTCTGGACGGGACTTTGGATAGTGTAACAGGTACTTCAGGTGAGACTGTTGTTCCTGTTGCAGCTACAGATACAGTGGATGATCTGGTGGCTGCCTTAAACGCTATAGGGGCGACACCCCATGACATTATTGCAATCCTGCAAGCACTTAAGGCATGCGGGGCGCTACTTGCTGAAATCGAGGTGCTCTAAGTGAATACTCTTGTTAGATGGGAAGAGGGCAGGCCCGGCATATGTAATTTCAAAACGTTAAGTATGGGCAAGACTGATTCTTCCTCTGATGACGCTTTGCTCAAAAAGGCGTGCTCGGAATTTGAAGCAATCTTCATTGAGTCAGTGATAAAGGCTATGCGCAAGACCGTGCCAAAAGACGGGCTATTTAGCGGGGGCTTCGGTGAAGAAGTGTTTCAGGAATTATTCGATCAAGAGATCGCATGTCAAATAACCTCTCGTGGCGGACTGGGTATAGCGGATACTCTATACAATCAGTTGAACGCAAAAAAGGTGTATTTACAAGACTAAACTAAAGAGCCATACTTGCCGACAAGAATAAAGAGAATAAGTCAGACTCCAAGAGAGGTGCATATCGTGAGAATTACTGATGAAAGAATGCAAGGGATTCTCAATAGATATATACAGCAGCAAAGAGAAGTGGCACATATGAAAGACGCTCGTTGTGACACGCCTTGCGCTAAGAGTGAGAGTGTGAAGGAAGATATTCCTTCTGACAGAGTTACCTTATCCGATGAGGCTCTCCATTTACGATATGCTTTTCGAGAACTTGAGGATATAGCTAAAGCTCGTCTGGAGAAGGTAGAGAGCATTCGTCTTGATTTGGAATCAGGCAGGTATGAAGTGACAGGGGCAATGGTAGCCAAGAAACTGCTTGAATCCTGAAAACCTGAGCCCAACTGGTTTTGGGTGACTTCCACAGAGTATGGAGTGTACATGCAATGGAAAAACGTGACCGGGATTTCGAAGAGCAATGTGACCTGCTTCTTAACCTCCTCGAACGGGAAATTGACTTATACAATGACCTCATAAGCTTCTCCAAGAGGAAACAAGGGGCTCTTATAATAATGGACGCCAAAGATCTTGCGGATGCGTTGTCTGACGTGGAAGCCGTGGTCGATGAAATAAGGGAAAGCGTAGAGGCAAGGCTGAACATCTTGGCTGAGCTGGAGTCTTCTATGGGACTTCCTCGTGGGACTGCAACCTTTAAACACGTTGTGGACAATGGGGGACCGGAACTTCAGGAAAGATACGGACGAATCACGAAGGCGTTAGCCCCGACTCTTGAAAGGCTTGTCTTGCTTAACGGGGGAAACATGGCCCTTGTTAACAATATCCTGGATTACTTTGATTTTGCCGCACAGACATTAGCATGCCGTGATCAAGTGAACACTTACACTGTGAGGAAAGGGGGGAGGCCTGATGTATTCCACATTTCTCGCGCTTGAGACTGCCAGACGAGCGCTTAGTGCTCACCAAAAAGCTATGGAAGTAGTAGGACACAACATTGCCAACGCTGCTAATCCCGGGTATGTGCGTCGTGAGGCAATTCTTGAGGCTACGCCTCCCTATGTAGCTGCTCAAGGTACATCTTTTGCGAGGACAGGCGCAATCGGAACAGGGGTTGAAGTCGCAAAGATAAAACGGATATTCGACGGGTTTCTGGAAGGCCGTATCCGAGAGGCGAATGTGACTTTAGGTTACTGGGAAGGCCTGGAACAGGTCCTCACAGAGATTGAGAGCGTGTTTCGAGAACCGTCCGATGTGGGACTGGGAGAAGACTTGACCAGGTTCTTTCTGGCATGGGACAACCTTTCCAGTAGGCCTGAAGGCACCCCGCTCCGCGCTGCACTTGTAGAGGAGTCAAAAACCTTGGCTTCACATGTAAACCGTATCACGAGAAGCCTCAGGGACCTATCCTCTGATATTGATGTGGACCTTTCGGCGAAAGTCAGTGAGATAAATTCTCTTGCCCGAGAAATCGCAGCCCAAAACCATGAGATCGTGAAGGTTACCGCGGTCGGCAATGATCCCGGCGATCTGAAAGACAAGAGAGATATCGCCATTTCCCGTCTGTCGAAATTGGTGAACATAACAGCTTTCGAGACGGAAGGAGGAGGGGTGGCAATTCAGATTGGCTCCCGGGATCTGGTCCGTGAGGATTTTGCGTATGAACTGGTCTATGAATCAGGTTCTCTGCCCGGAGAGCAGCTGGATCCCGCTGATGTAGAGATTTCCAGGATCCTATGGAAAAGGGATGCCAGGCCTGTAGACATTAAAGGCGGGGATCTTGCTGCGAGGCTTGAGGGAAGAAATGAGCGGGTGCCTGAATACTACAACTATATTGAAACATTCATTACCACCCTCTGTAATGAGGTAAACAGTATTCATAGGTCAGGATATGGTATTGATGATCCTCCTACTACCGAAATAGATTTTCTCATTTATGATCATGAAAAGCGTATTCTAAGAGTTAATCCCCAATTCGACCCTGAGGTGGGAGGGAGCTTGTCACGAATTGCAGCAGCCTCAACTCAGCATGTAGGTGACGGTTCTGTTGCGTTTGCTATTGCCCGCCTGAAGGAAGAGCTTGTCATGGAAGGCGGCACAGAGAGTATTCCCGGGTTTTATCAGAACCTCATCGCCAGGATTGGAGTTGCTACAAGAAATTCTGCTCACATGGTGGAGGTTCATGAAGCTACGTACAGGCAATGCATAAATAATAAAGACAGTGTCTCAGGGGTTTCCATTGATGAAGAATTAATTAACCTTACTCGTTATCAAAAGGTATACCAGGCTGCATCCAGGTTTTTTACTGTTGTAGACGAAATGCTGGATACAATTATCAATCGAACCGGTATTGTCGGTCGATAAGACGCGAAGCAGGTGCGGCCGGGAACATCATTTGCGGCAAGACTTGACTTATAGACGAGGAATGGCGAAGGGTTGTAGCAACCTACCGGGGGGATGAGAGATTTGCGCGTAAGCACCAACCATCTTTTGAACAACATGATGAAAGGCGTAGGCAACCAGCTTTCTCAGTTAAATGAGTTGTCTCAAGACATAGCTACAGGTAAACGTGTAAGAAAGCCTTCGGAAGATCCTGTAGCTGCATCACGAGGCCTGGCGCTTCGTGCGCTGAAATCCGGTCTTGAGCAGCATAAGATGAACGTCGCTGACGGCAGAGATTGGCTTCTTGCTACTGAGACATCCCTTATGAACCTTAATGACCTCTTTGAGCAGGCTAATGTTCTTGTGTTAGACGCAGCGAACCAAACCCGCTCCGACAAGGACAAAGAATCCTTTGTTCAGGAACTTGACAGAATCATTGAAGAAGCTATAGCAGTTCTTAATACCAAACACGATGACAGATACATTTTCTCAGGCCTTGCCACCACGACACAACCTTTTGTTCTTGAAAACGGAGAAATCGTTTACTACGGGGCAGATGACACTGACGGTCGGAAAGAGATCGAGGTAGAGCCCGGTATGACAATGCAGATTAATATTAACGGCAAATTGGCTTTCATGACGGATCTTGAGGAAGCCGGGAATCGCAGTGTGCTTCGGACTCTGCTCGATATTAGGGAGCATGTGGCCGAGTCTTATTTATCCCCGACATTCCACGATGACCTCGCGGAAGACATAGATGCTATCGCGATTGTTCAGGATCACATCTTGAATCACGTGACCGGTGTCGGCGCGAAGGTGAGAAATCTTCAGCGAGTCTCCGCTAAACTTACCCAGAACGAGGTTGAGATAGAGTCGCTATTGTCTAAGACTCTCGATGCGGATATCGCCAAAGCTGTAGTGGAGCTGCAATTGCAAAAAACCGTATATATGGCGATTCTTTATTCCACTTCTGACATAATGAAAACATCCCTTCTTGACTATTTGAGATAGGAGTAGGTCATGTGGTTTCTGACAAGTATTCGTTTAGCGAGGAAGATATAAAACTCTTTTTGGACGAGACTTTAGAGATGCTGGAAGTCCTCGAAGAGGAGATTATCAAACTCGAGGAGGAGGGGGAAGACTCTGAGCTGCTTCAGGATATGTTTAGGATAGCCCATACAGTAAAGGGTTCCGCCGGTACTATTGGGCATATCCGCATGTCTGACTTGGCTCATTCCATGGAGGATGTGTTTTCACGCTTGCGTGACGGTGAACTCCTGCCGGAACAAGGCTTGGTCAATGTCATCCTTGATACATTAGACGCTTTGAGGGATTTGGCAATTGAGACAACTCCGGGATTTCAAGGAGAGAAGGTTGATATCAAGCCATATCTTGAAAGGCTTGAAAGCGCTACTTCAAAAGCTGCCAAAGCGTCTCCGACTTCGCCTTTCTACGGGATTTCCGTCAAGTTCTATGAAGACACTGCCATGCCTGCTGTCAGGGCTCTTCAAGTATTGCAGGTTCTCGATGAACTCGGGACTGTCGTCGCGTCTCAGCCGTCAGCAGACCAAGTTACACAAGGGGAGATGAGAGGCTTCGACTTCTTTGCGACCTTTAATCCTGCCCCTACTGTAACTAAAGAAGACATTGTGAGGGGTATCAATGATGTCCCTGACGTGGATAGCGTCGATTGCCGACCGGACGGCGATATGGAAAAGCTTGGTTTAAAGGAAGACTCAACAACATACTTGCCTGATGTAGAATACGAAGACGACAGTTCGTCTCCGGGCGATTCCCGAAAGATACTGGGGAAAGTGAGTGATCATGCTATCCGCGTGGACATAGCGGCTTTTGACAGGCTTGTCCGAATCGCTTCCGAGATGACAATTGAGCAAGCAAGACTTGTTGAGATGCAGCGTAGGCTCAGTCAGACCAACATGTTCGAACTGGAGCTCGTTCAAGGGCTTGAGCAGGTTATCGCGCAGATGAGCAGACTCTCCACTGAGCTTCAGGAAGAAGTCATGAAAGCCAGGATGACTCCGCTTGCCCACTTGTTTAGGAGATTCCCCAGGATGGTAAGGGACATATCCTCAAAACTCGGTAAACAGGTAGAGTTTATCGTTGAAGGAGAAGATACGGAGCTCGATAGGGCCTTAATTGATGAAGTGGCGGATCCTATTATACATCTTTTGAGAAATTCCGTGGGGCATGGAATTGAATCCGCTGAAGACCGTCTTAAAGCAGATAAGCCTGCAACCGGACGGGTTCGTCTTGCTGCAGGATATGCAGAGGATCGGGTGATCATTACTGTAGAGGACGACGGAAGAGGGATTGACCCAAAACGAGTACGGGAGTCAGCTGTAAGACGCGGGTTTATCACAGACGATATGGCTGCTTCGTTATCAGAAGAAGAAGCCATTGATCTCCTTTTCCAGCCGGGATTTTCCACTGAAATTGAAGCTGATGATGTTTCAGGCAGGGGTGTAGGCCTTGACATTGTGCGCTCGAACATAGTGAAACTCGGAGGCACAGTAAGGGTAAAGACAAGCCTGGGAGAGGGAACCGCTTTCACAATCTCAGTTCCCTTGACTCTTGCTGTTTTCAGAGCGCTACTTGTGACTGCGTCCGGGCAGAGGTTTGCGATTCCTCTTTCAGGAGTTGTGGAAGTGGCTCAGGTGCCTGTGGCGAATGTGAAGTCTGTAGGCACAGGCGAAGTCATTGTCCTCAGGGGACGGGTTCTCCCAATATTCAACCTAAACGAATTTGCGCAAGGGAATACCGATATTGAGAGAAACAACAAGGACGACCTGGTAATGGTCGTTGTGAAATATGAAGATTCGCGGGTCGGTATTGTTGTAGATTCACTCTTAGGTGAGCAGGAAATAGTCATTAAGAGTCTGGGCGTGTTGTCAAGGTGGGTTACCGGCTTTCTGGGAGCTTCCGTTCTTGGCGACGGCAGAATCGCTCTTATCCTTGACATAGCCAGGGTTATTGAGAAAACAGCAGGACGTAGCAGGTCATAAGAAAGGCGGCGTCTAAGGGGGGAGCGGTTATCCAACGTAGCGTTGATTACACAGATAATGAGCTTAATCTTCTAAAAGCTATACTCGCAAAAGGCATGGAAAGTGTCGCGCAAGTTGTGTCTGATATGATAGGGCAGAGAATCAGTATGAGTGTTCCTGAAGTTTTATTGATATCGTGGAATGAGATTTCCAAAATACGTACATATGACATAGATGAACCCTCCATTGGGGTTCAGGTAGGGATGTCAGGGGATATTGAAGGCTGTGTAGCGTTATTCTTTCCTCCTGCCAGCGCTTACTATGTCATTGACTTGCTTTTAGGCAACGAGTGCGGTTCAAGTTCACACCTTACGGAGATTGGCGGATCCGCTCTTTGCGAAATCGGGAACCTTGCAGGCTCGTTTTTCCTGAACTACTTAGCTGAGGCTACGGGACTTAAAGCTATGCCCAGTCCTCCTGTGTTAAACGGTTCTGCTCTTGTGACCCGGGAACTCCAGGGGGTTCTCCGTGGCTCAGGTCAATCGGATTGTAGTCGGGCATTTGTCGCTCAGACCGTGCTTTCCTATAGCGCTGAAAGCGTTGACGCCATGTTTTTCATCCTTCCTACTCATGAGTCACTGGCGACCATTCTTGCGGCGCTTAAGAAGAGCGGCAAGGAATTGAATGGGGGGATATAAGAGTGCCTCTTGCGCTTGTGGTTGATGACGCTGCTTTCATTAGGTTAAGAACACGAAAACTGCTGGAGGAAAACGGATATGAAGTTGAAGAAGCTCAGGACGGCAAAGAGGCTGTCCTGAAATTCTGCGAAATCTCCCCTGACATAGTCCTCTTGGATATTACCATGCCTGTAATGGATGGAATAGCTGCGCTTAAGGAAATCAAACGCATAGATCCTAAAGCGAAGGTGGTAATGTGCACTGCTGTAGGGCAGCAATCCCTTGTGCTTGAGGCGATAAAGGCAGGAGCAAATGACTATTTGCTGAAACCTCTTGATCCGGAGAAAGTCCTGGCATCCGTAAAGAGGCTTGTAGAAAAATAGTGTAAGGGGTTTATGTAGGTGTCAAGTCCTATTAGGGTGTTAGTTGTTGATGATTCCGCTTTTACGAGGAAAATAATCTCGGATATGCTAAATGCGGATCCGGACATAACAGTTGTGGATGTAGCAAGAAACGGCGCGATAGGAGTTGAGAAAGCCCGAAGCCTGAAACCGGATGTCATAACATTGGATGTTGAGATGCCTGTAATGGACGGCCTGGAAGCCTTGAAGATCATAATGAGAGAAATTCCTACTCCTGTTGTTATGTTAAGTGCGTTGACACAGGAAGGCGCTGATATTACTCTTGAGGCTTTGGAAATAGGCGCTGTAGAATTTGTGCCTAAACCGTCAGGTTCTATTGTATTGAGTGTAGATGAGATCCGCGATATGCTTATAAAAAAAGTCAAACTGGCAGCAAAAGCCAGGCTGCGGCCGCAGAAGGCCCGATATCAGTCTGAAAAGACTGTAATGAACCTCAGTCAGTTGAAAACGCTCGGGGAATCTCCGCCCCGCAGATGGGAACATGGTAACGCTGTAGTGGTAATAGGCACATCCACAGGGGGGCCGTCAGCTCTTAGCAGGGTCCTTCCGGTTCTGCCTGCGGATATTCCCGCAGGGCTCCTTGTTGTTCAGCATATGCCTGCAGGATTTACAAAGTCGCTTGCAAAAAGGCTTAATAATGCATGCCAAATTGAGGTTAAAGAAGCTGATGAAGGCGATGGGATTGAAAAGGGCAAGGCTCTTGTTGCACCGGGCGGATACCATATGGTTGTTAAAGCAAATGGGAAGGTGCGTCTTTCCGGTGCTCCACCGCGGAACGGTGTGAGGCCTGCTATTGACAATACCATGGAGTCAGCGGCAGACGTCTATGGCAATAAGCTAATTGGTGTAGTGCTCACCGGGATGGGTAGAGACGGAGCCGAAGGCATGGCCGCAATTAAGGCTTCAGGAGGCAAGACCATAGCAGAGCATGAGTCCACATGTGTTATTTACGGAATGCCTAAGGCTGTAATTGAAAGAGGACTGGCAGATGTGATAGTGCCCCTCGATGAAGTAGGGGAAGCCATTATAAGAAGTATTGACGAAATTAAATAATATGCGATCAGGAGCTGCAAGAAACGTGCAAAACGTGGAAGATATGGAATTCAAAGTGTTTCAAGACAGACTTATGGAAGCCAGTGGGCTCGACCTTTCGTGTTATAAGGAGAAACAAGTTCAGCGTCGTTTGAGCGCTGCTTTAGCCAAGTCCGGGCATACAAGCCTAAATGAATACTGGAGAACTCTCCAGAAAGACTCTGCAATGTTAAATGAACTTGTGGATTTTCTGACAATCAATGTTTCTAATTTTTTTCGAAACGTTGAGAGATTTAATGACTTACAAACTAAAATATTGCCGGAACTGCTTGCGACCCGCAAGACTCTGAGAATATGGTCAGCCGGGTGTTCAGCAGGGCAGGAGCCGTATAGTATTGCCATAATCCTGAAAGAGCTGACTCCTTTAACAAGGCATTATATCTTGGGTACTGACGTTAATAAGACGGTGCTTCAGATTGCGGAAGACGGCGTATATACTGAAGATGACGTCAAGGAGGTGAAGCCGTCTCTTCTGTCGAAATACTTTATTAAACAGGAAGACAGGTTTATATTGTGCCCTTCTGTCAGGCAGATGGTAGAGTACAAAGCACATAATTTACTGTCTGACCCATACGACACAGACTTTGATCTTATCGTTTGCAGAAATGTTATGATTTACTTTACGGAAGAGGCTAAATCCAAGGTTTTTAAGGGGTTTTATGAAAGCCTTTCTCCCGGAGGAGTTCTCTTTATCGGGGGAACTGAGACTCTGATGTCAGCACCTCTTTATGGTTTTCAGTTGATTCTTCCGTTTTTTTATCGCAAAGTGTAATTCATAAGTGAAGTATTTCTATGAGGTGATATTATTGACGAGCGAACCCAAAGGGGCTGTTTCCGGAGCCATACGTGACCGCGCCTTTAGATTAATGATGGATCTGACAGATGAGTTAAGACGGGTCGCGGCGCCTACGGTTGAACCTCCGTACGAGGATTTGCTGGAAATTGTCCGGGGGATACGTGAAGATATTGAAGCCCTCCCTGAGCCTCTTGTATCTTGGACCCTCATTTCAACAATGGATGAATATGAATATGCGCACCCATATGATGTAGCTGTTTTTTCAATAGCTGCTGCTATGTGTATGGAGAATGTTAACCGTATCAGCGATATTGGTGTAGGTGCCTTTCTCCATGATATTGGAATGGCCTTGATCAATATTCCCCCAACCCATATAGAAGGGGAAGGTCTTTCCGAAGATGATATCTTACGGTACCGTTCCCACCCTGAGCTAGGCGTTAAGGTGCTCAGGCAACACCCAAGGATATCCGCGTTTGTCAAAGCGATAGTCTCTCAGCATCACGAACGGATGGACGGCACCGGGTTTCCCAGGGGTTTCCGAGGTTCTGACATACACTTATATTCGCGGATAGTTGCGTGCGCAGATGTTTACAGCTCCCTTCTTCACAAATCATATCTATACAAAACGATAAGTCCGGCGGAGGCAGTGGAGTACATGATGAGCCTTGCCGGGTTTGAACTGGATAAGGATGTAGTCAGGGTAATGCTTTCATGTGTTACCCCGTTCCCGGAAGGGGCGACAGTACGGCTTTCCACAGGGGAGCTGGCTGTTGTATCACGAATTTCAGCAGGACTTCTTACCAGGCCAACAGTGCGAGTAGTAAAAAAAGAAGGTGACTCTTTAATAGAGACTTCCGAAGAAATTGACCTCTGTCAACCTGAACATCAAACCAGACTTATTGTAGGTATTGTTTGACTCTTAGCGTAAATCGGCGCAAGGGGCGGAGTATAATGGAATTCATCTGTATTGAAGGGTTACTGGGGTTTGAAAACATACACAATTACCGGCTGGTTGAGGCGGAAGAGCCCGGCCCATTTATGTGGCTTGAGGCTGTAGATGCCGACCTCCGTTTTATCGTGGCTGAACCCGGATTGTTTTGGGAAGACTACCTGCCGGAAATACCTCGTGAAGATTTGGAAGCTATTGGGGTAGATTCGGTGTCTGAAACGAGATTGCTCGTAATTGTCACTGTGCCCTGCGACCCTCTATGGGCGACTGGAAACTGCTTTGCTCCGATAGTGGTATGTGAAGAATCAGGGCGGATGAAACAAGTGCTGCTAAGAGACGGTGATTACCCTCTTAAGGCTCATCTTTTCCCGGAGTGTGTCCGCAATAGAAAGGCTGGGGTATCAGGTGCTGGTACTAACTCGACGCAGCGGTGAAAGCATCGTCATCAATGACGATATCAAAGTGACAGTTGTTTCTGTAAGCACAAGATCAGGCAGACCTTACGTAACACTCGGCATCACTGCTCCTGCCAAGTATAAGATATTCCGTGAGGAAATATATGAAGAGATAAAACGAGAAAACCAGGCAGCGTCAGTTGTTACGGCCGGTGATCTTAGCGCTCTTTCCAAGGCTTGGCTTAAAGAGAAAGAACTTCCTCAAGATCAATAAGGGTTATCAATCCGCCGTCTACCTTAGCGATACCTCCCACATATGTAAGGTTTTCCCCTTCAAGTGCAATCCCCTCAGGCGATTCTATATCTTCTGTAGGTATATGTGTTACCTTTTGAACTGCATCGACTATCATTCCTATAGTATCAGCGCCTACCTGAGCGACTACAATACGAGTTGCCGATGTTACAGGCTTTGGCTCAAGCTCCAGGCGCTTCGCCAAGTTAATTACCGGAATTATCTGCCCTCGTAGATTAACAACACCTTCAACGAAGTGAGGCGCACCTGGTACAGGTGTAATAGGTTGCATGCGTACGATTTCCCACACATCGCTGATACTGACCGCAAAAAGCTCCTTGCCCATCTGAAATACGACTACCTGAACAGATTCCGTTCCCCGGCGTACACCGATATCGACAGTTGCAGACATCTATTTCTCCCCTCTTTTCCGAAACAGTGTTAAGTAGATCCAATGGCGCTATACTCAAGTATCGGCAAACTTCGCCAAAACCTGAGTAATTCCTGCCAAGAAACACACGGTATTCCTGTGCAGAGTCATCCCTCCAAGCGCTAAATTTCCTTTCATACTTGCCGATATAATTATGTGAAAGGGCAATTGTGTCCACTATCTTGGATAAGGGGGTGTTTTCGATTCTGGTAGGGTGAATGCAGAGGTTACAGACAAAGGTAGGGACAATCTAACCACATGCGGGCAAGCTGTACCCCGCAAATAGCAAGCACAGCATGAGGAAGGATCCTCATCCTGCGGTAAGCAGGGAAACTACAAGGAGGTAAAAGAAAATGGCACAGGCGGATATTACTCGTATTGCATCGAACATCGCCGGCTT
>JAKPFY010000281.1 GCA_029551185.1 Bacillota bacterium | reverse complement strand
AATATCGACATCCTCGAACTTTACTGTGCTCGAACCTGTGATCTTGACTTTCTCATGGCCGGCAAGATGATCGCTGAGTGAAGCGTCAATGCCTGCTACTTTGTCGTCAAGAGCTGCGAAGTCTTGCTCGAGAACATCGAGCCTCTCCATGGCAAGCTGAAGCTCACCGTCGAGACAGTTGGTTTTTGCGTTCAGGATATCGAGCTCAGTCACGAACTCAGCCCTTAGAGCGTCGATAAGCGCGATAGCCTCGTTTACCTTTGCATCGACTTCTTCAGGGGTGACTCCGACAGGAATGTCCAGCGCGGCTAACTCAGCCTTCAGTGCAGCAATTGCTGCGGCGTTATCCGCGTCACCCTTAGCGATCTTCGCCTCGAGCTCTGCAATCTTCGCTTTGGTATCGGCATCAAGTCCGCCGACCTCATCTTCGAGTGCAGCGACTCTGGCTTTGAGCGCATCGAGCTCCTCAGTTTCCAGCTTCTCAACTATTGTTTTTTCGATTATTTTCTCAATTACGGGCTGCTCGACAACTTCCTTCTCAGGTACAGGTACTTCTGGAGGGATTGTTGTCTTTGCGGCTTCGACTTCAGCCTTGATCTGCGCGTCAAGGGATACCAGCAGTCTGGCAATTACCATTGCCATCTGATACCTTGTCATAGGCTCATTACCCTTGTACTCGCCATCAGGGAAACCGATAACCAACCCGTAAGCTGCAAGCTGCTTCACTGCTTCATATGCCCAGTGATTCTCGGGCACATCAGCGAAAGGACCTGCAGCTGCCGGCACTGCCAGCGCTATTACCAATAGAACAGACAGCACGACCGGTAGATACCTTTTCATCATTCTATTCCCCCTAGGTTATTTTAGTAGTGAGGGTGTGATGCCGTCTTCTGTCCGCCTAAAGTGAGTAACCTTGTTTCCTCATCTCAAGCGTCACAGTTATGTGGTAAGCACACCCTTTTGCTTATCCCCTTCCAGCCTATGCGGGAAACCTTAAGGTGCACCTCCTTTCGCCCACTGCCGTGTAGGATAAGCATGGCATAAGGCTCATAATTAGCCTCATTTTCGTTTATTCGCCATCTCGTCGGGAATTCCTCTAATTATGTATAGTTTTTGTACAACTTTTTTTGACACTGTTGAATAACGGTTGTTTGAGTAATATTCACCATGAGAGCCTGAAATTCCTTCCTGGCAGGTCCGCAAAAAATATCTCGGCCCGGTTATTTACGGCATCTGTCATAGAAAGAGCCCCCACGGTCCAATTGACGTGGGGGCTCTTTCTATAGCATCCTCAGTATTGACTTCTTCCGCAATTCACTTCGGACTCGTCTGAATAATTCCCGGGTTCAAGTCCGTGTCTTTAGAAGCTGACTGAGAGTGATGCAGTGGCTCTGTTTGCTCTGTAGTCACCGTCCGGATTGTCATTATCCTGGAACATATAGGCTTCGTAACCCAGCTCGAGCCTGGCATTGTCTGTGAAATCATGCGTTACGCCCACTTTACCGGTGGTAAGACGGCCGTCTACATTAGGAAGACTTACAGCGCCTGATTCAATACCGACTTCACCGAGGACCTTCGTAGCAGGAGAGAGAGTCATTTCAAGCCCTGCCTTAGCAGTGGTCTTGACGCCTTCTGTCTCGTCGCTGTCTTCAGTCCAAGGCGTTGTGTCGCTGTAGTCGACTCTGCTATAGTCGTAAGAACCGGTGACCCGGGTAACAGGCGTAAGATTGAACCCTGCGCCGATACCCGCTTTCTTCGTGGTGTACGCCTGACTTGTCGCATCTGTCCTTTCATCCTCATCTTTAAGATTGTAGGACTTATATCCTGCTGACAGCGCTATGTTGGAGGTAAGGTCGTACTCGAATCCAAGATCAAGCACACTCTCTCTGGAAACAGCAGCCTTGGTCTCGATGTCTCTCGTATCAGTAATAGCGTATTCAGCAGTGAAAGGCGCGTATTTAGCAACCATTGACCCATTGGTCTCGAGAGAATTGACTATTATGTTTGCTGCGTTATTGTCGTTATGTGAAAGTGCAAGTCCTGCACGTGCCACTACATCCGCACCCATAAGGTTTCTTGCGTATGTAGCGCCGACTGATGTCTTCGTGACAAGGTCTTGATTATCGTAAGTCCAGTCAGCATTGCCGGACTTCTTTATGGCGGCGTTCATAGTCAAGTCACCGCCTAAGATACCCCCTACCGGAAGAGTTGCACCGGCTTGTGCAATTCTCACGTTATTGTCAATACCGACTCCGGCATCTTTATCATGAGGAACCTCTACGAAGAACGGATCGAATCCTTCTTCCACCTTCATGTAAGAGGCGTCAATTCCGAGAAGCCATACCCGGCCTTGGAGGTTCATCGTATAGGCGAGACTCTTGTTCTCTCCTGCTGTATGTTGAGCGATCTCGCCGGCCGCTTCCCAGCCCGGGATAAGAGTCATCTTTGCATTTGCGCCGATTACAGTGTCTTTCTCAACGGTTTCAGGACCTGATTCCAGTGATCCTTTATCGTCAAACATAGTCACGTAGGTTGCGCCTGCTGTGATATTCTCAGTAAGTGCAAGCTTCGTATCTACTGCAGCTGCATATCTGGCATATTTCTGCTCTCCGTCAGCCACAGGCTCTTGCAATCTGAAGAAGAGTCCTGTTCCTTGTGCTCTGCCGTATCCGAACTCACCAAGGGCGCCTTCATAGACAGGCTTTCCGTCTTCATCACGAAGAAGGTGGCCTTGCAGCGTAAAGTCGGTGAAAGCACCGGCAGGTTCAGCCACGTTGCCTACGCGCACATGATTGACAACACCGGGTGTTGTAATGTCGAGGTAGAGTCCTCCGTCTTTCAACTGGAAGGCTCTTGTGTCCCAGCCGCCTCCGAGGATATTCCTCATAGTGTCCAGGCCTGCCTCTACAACTATTCCCTTGTCTACGTTTGCCGTGAGCTTAAGAGTGAGATCATGGTTGAAACTGGAAGTTGGCACGTACTTATAATCAGCGTCGCCTTCTTTATTGTCGGCATTAAAAGGATCCTTCCAAGGAATACCGGGCCCTGTTACATCAACATCCTCAAATGAGACTTTGCTTCCTCCGGAGAGGCGTACCTTCTCATCCTGAGCTATGTACCGGTCCAGATTCGCATTGGTTTCTTCGAGCTTAGATACAGTCTGGGCCAGCTTTACGCTGAGCTCGCGAGTGGCTTCATTTACATCCTCGATCCTCTCAGTTGCAAGAGCCAACTGCTCCTCAAGAGCGCTTACCCTGACCCCGAGGACCGCAAGCTCCATGGCAAACTCAGCTTTTACCGCATCGATCAAAGCGATGGACTCGGCTACTTTAGCGTCCAGTGTCGCCTCATCGATTGAACCTTCGCTCTCAAGTATGTGCTTTTCGATGATTCTCTCGATAATAGGTGCTTCAGCAGTCTGCTGAGGCGCAACAGGCTCTTCCCCGTCTTCGGGTACGAGACCTGCTTCTTGCATCCTGCTTACGGCTTCTTCCGCAGCAGCCTCCGCAGCCTCCATCGCTGCCTTCTGCGCCAGCTCTTCCGCTATCTCAGTTGACATCCGGACAGCTTCATTCTGAGCCTCTTCAACAGCGGAATTAATTGCTTTACGCTCCGCATTTATACCGGAGCTTATTTCATCCTTCAGCTCAATTATCTCTGTGTCAAGATCCGAAAGTAATCTGGCGATTACAATTGCCATTTGATATCTGGTCATAGGCTCCTGCCCTTTGTATGTCCCATCCGGGAATCCCTCTATCAAGCCGTATGCAGCCAGCTGCTTTACGGCTTCGTATGCCCAGTGATTTTCAGGGACATCAGCAAAGGGGCCGGCCATGACAGGCAGCATAAGCCCCAGAACCATAGCTATAGCTACTACTACTGCCATGTACTTTTTCATCATTTAATACCCCCTTATTTACCTAAACAAAGCCTTTCCCGTAATAAGGAGGCCTTAGCACAGGAGTTTCCATGTTTCCTCCCTGCGTCAACCGCTGGTTACGGGTGAGGCTATCCTGCATGAAGACCTGACTGAAAGACACACCTCCCTCGCGCCGTATTAGTCTTCCTTACAGGAAACTTTGATTCAATCTGCTGCAGGTACCGGTTTTCGGAAATGTTTTTTGCATTTCCTGGTTACCTAAGCGTTAATTGGATGCTAAATACCTGCTGGATTGGGCTTTGCTGAACTTGTACTTACTGTGCGGATTGACATAATCCTGCCGGAAAAAGCGCAGGTAGAGGCGTGGATTAATGGGAATTGAGGAATAAAAGGGGGTCATAGTCAGATTTGGGATAAGGAGTAATAAAGAGGGTATTACTCTATATGCACTGTGAGACTACTCTTTTTAATTTGAAGCGCTCTCAACCTTGAAAGCGATCTTAAGAGGAGGCTTCGTATTCCAGGTGTCATGTGCAGCTACGGCAAGGACGCGCACCTTTTCACCGTAGTTGACAATCTGTGATTTAGCCATATTAAACTCAGTATAAGAAACCTGGCCGACCCGTCCTTCTATGTCAGTTACCATCCCAAGGCGGGTCGCTTCATCGTTAGCTGCCATAAGCAAGTTCATTAGCTCGTCCTGAATTAAGTCTTGACCCATGGACCCGTCAATAATCCGTTCCGCCACTACTTGTCCCTCTTTGAAGAGAAGCTTGTTTTCGAAAATCTGAAGGTATGCATAAACAGGTTGGCCTACAAACGCGTTAGTGGCAGACACTAACCTTACTACTACCGGGCCTTCGGCTTGCGCTATTTTTTCTGTGATAGTCTCGAGATTATCCATGAAGAAAATTATGGCTTCTTCTTCACTGCCTTCAATACTTGCCTTACGCCCTAATGCCAACTTGTTCGCCTGCTGCAAGAACACGGAAATCTCCTCACGGATAGTCCCGGCCTCGGCCTTCCCGTCCATTACTTTGGCTAAAATAATCTCCTCAGAACGGTAGGTGATATCACTGAGTTGCAGGCCTTCCAGGAACTTGCGCATAAGGCCGATAAACTCATAGAGCTCATTGGCTTCTTTTGTCAGATCGCCTATCAAAGTCTCCAAAGCCTTGCTCTCTTCTTCCAGCTTTTCCTTGTCTTCCCTGGCCTTTTCCCGTTCCTTTTGGACCTTCGCAAGCTCAGTGCTTAACCCGTCGATTTGCGACGTCAAGTGGTCGATCTCCCCCTGGAGCTCCTTGACACGGGTCTCGCCTTTGATGAGCTCCTCTTCTTTAGCGGTAAGCTGGGAAAAAGCAGTGGACAACTGATCTTGTGTGGAAGCCAGCGTAGTCTGGATCTCATGCATCCTGAATAAAGCAGTCCTGACATCCTGGGACACAATACTCATTACCAAAACAGACGTGGCAGCCACGACAATCCCGGTAATAACCGTAATCAGCATAGAGGTATGCTTCGGACGCAGCCCGAAAATACTCAGTCTTTTCTTGCCGATCTTCATGCCGATACGATCACCGATGAATGCGATTATACCGCCGATGACTACCAGCATAAGAACGAGTCCGAGCCCGTACACTATATACCTCCTAAAAAGAATTTTGCGTCAGGACTTCTTTGCCATCATCCAACCACCGACAGCGCCGAACAACATATTTGAAAACCATGCACCGAGCATAGGCGATATGCTGCCGCGTTCAGCCAATGCACAACTCAAACTCATTATAACATAGTAAGCAAAGATAATTAGTATACTCATGCCGAAACCCCGTGACGTTGAAGCCCTATGCGTCGTTATGCCAAGAGGGGCGGCGATAAGACCGAACACCAGACTTGCGAAGGGAATTGCAAACTTAAGATAGTACTCCACCCAAAGCTTTGCTGCGGCTGCACCCTGCTGCTTCAGTCGGCGAACATGCTCTCCCAATTCCCGTGCGGACATTTCATCAGGACGCAAGGCACCCCTTTCTACCTCTTTCGGAGTATAAGCTATGCGCCCTTCTTGCCTCGTAAATCTCACTGAAACCATTCTATCGCCGTCAACTACATTGTAAGAAATCCCATCCTCAAACAGCCAACCTGCATTATCCCATTTTGCCCTGGCGGCTTCAGTGATACGGGTAAGTTTTCCTCCTTCAAATTCTTGGACGGTGACGCGCTGAAACAGCTTCCGAGAGGCGTCATATGTATCTGCAAAAATCAGCCTTGAGAGGACCCCTTTTTCAAACTCCTTCAGCACCACATTTCTCTGGACGTACGGGCTTGACCTCTTGCCGATTTCCCACATGATTTCTTCGAACCTACGATTCGCATGAGGGACCACTTTCTCATTAAATGCAAACGCCACTCCGCTTATCACCAAGGCTATGACCAGCGCAGGCGTCATTATTCGAACCAAGCTGAGGCCTGCTGCCCGCATAGCCACGATTTCGCTGGA
>JAKPFY010000278.1 GCA_029551185.1 Bacillota bacterium | reverse complement strand
TCGTTCCATGTTTTTGCTCTTCCCTTCTCAAAGTACAAGCTCCACAAAGGAGATAAGAAGAAGCAAGGCGCCGGGTGAGGATTACCCGGCACCCTGAACCTCACTTTACGCAATGCGTCTTCTAAATCAGAATTCGTCTTTCCCGAAAATGACGGAACCACTTGTTATCAGATAGAAATTGCCCTTCTTTGGGTCGAGCTTGGAAATCCCCATTGGAACACCGGCCGCTGCTTCCAGCCTGGCCTTGACGGCATCTGTGTCGTCAAGCTTCATCTTGCCTTCGATTGTGTCACGGGCTATCTCTACACAAGCCTCAACAAGAAGGTAGTTGGTTGGAACCGGCCATGTGGCAAACCGTCCTGCTCCGCCCTTCGCCACAATAGCGGTATTGATAGCCTTTAGAATCCCAGGGATATTACCCTTCAATTCCTCTGTGATTTCCAGGCCGAGGGCTGCCGGATAGCCATGTGTAGGGCTCGGACAGCACTGCTCAGGGAAGATCGCACCTGTGTTCAGCGCTGAAATGATAAGGGGCTCCTGCATACCGCAGTTGGTGCTGAACAAAGCAATATCCTTCCCGTGCTTTTCAACCTGCCTCGGGACATCTTCAAGAATAAACTGCTGAGCTCCGGGTATGCCGGATTCGCCCATTGGGTCAGGAGCTGTTACAAAAATGAACTCCATCCCAAGCTTCTCACACTCAGCCTTCATGATGTCGCGACGCTTTGCCAGAAGCTCCATGGACATGTGCCTTGGGAAAGAATAGTGAAGGAACTTTTTCGCTCCCAGCTGCTTTGCAAGCCTGACAATTGTCACACCACGCGCTTCCTGATCAGTCTCGAAGGCAAGGTCTGCAGTGGCATTGACTATAGGAGGATCTTCATGAGGGACACCTAGGAGGAAAATAATATCCGGGCGCAAATCCCGCACTTGCCTGATAGCTGCGACTGTTCCCGGAACTGCTTGGTTGACTATGATTGCTTTAACATCTTTATCTGCAGCAAGACCGGTGATTTGTGCTATGGTAGTCTCCTGCTCCTGCATGAAATTGTCAGGATAGGTGACGTGCTTTATCATGTCACCGTACTTCCCCTTCATCTTCTCAGCAGCGCGGTACTCATCCTCGCCTTGGGAGACTGTTCCTGTTACAAGTCCAATCTTATAGGCAGGGGCTGCGGTCCCGACAACACCTATTGCTCCAACGAGAAACGTCAAAACCAATACGCAAATCACAAATTTCTTCATTGAATCTACTCTCCTTCTTCATTACTTAAGAACTTCGCCTGCTTAAGAAACCACAAGTTTGGAAAACTCTTCTCTCCGCTCGACTACACTATCGCATTATCACCTCCAAACCTGCTTTTTGAGCCTCATAATCCAGCTATACTCCTACGAATACGAAATGTTAGGTATCGTTATTTATTCGATACCGGTTCTTAATACTCCTGCTACAAAGCATCAGATATTTTTGGAGCATAGAAAATGCTCATACAAAGGCCCCTTGTTTTTCTCTTTGAAATCCGGATGGTTCTACGGCCTGACACCTCAGAGCCTAATAAGCACTCCTTGCGCTTTCTTTATAATCTTTTCGTCTTCTGTCTTGCGACACAAAACCCTTGAGGAAACATGACACGCGTTTATATACAAGAAACGTGATAACAGAACTTAGTCCGGCTTTGATAGCATTAAAAGCAAAGAGTACAGGAAGCATGGCTACCACTTGCTCTCTGGAAAACCCGTAAATTAAAGGGACTATTGTCAGATTTACAAGAGGCATTATCAAAGTCTGCGCAACAGTGCCTGCTATGAGGCCTGCTATAGCCCCACGGAGAGTATGATGACGTCTGTATATAAAGCTTGCAGCCATTACAAGACTGCCTGTGCTTAGGAAATGCATTAACGCCCCGACTGCTCCGTCAAGACCTGTGATGAAAGCCATCAAAACGGCCATAATGAAAGTTACCGCAAGTCCCGCGCCCGGCCCAAAAGCAAACCCTGCAATCAATACAGGCACGTCAGCTGTCTCAAACCGAAGATGTGGAGCTGATGGGAATATCGGCCAGTTGATAAGGGACAAAATCACTGCAATAGACGCAAGTACACCTAATGTTACAAGTGTTCTGGTTTTTCTGTTCATCAATGAAGGCAACCTCCTTTATAGATAGCCTTGGTTGCCCGGGCCCCGGCCTCCTATCGTATCCTGCACGCTACTCCGACATGCTGCTTACCAATGTATCCTGTCTGAGGAGAATAACAAAGCCCTGGGCAATAGACCTCAGGGCTCTAATCTCTACAGTGTTCAAAGTGCGACAAGCGTTTCGCGTTAGCTTGCGACCTTCTCCCATCCGGACCGTACCGTCGGTGCCGGTTTTGCGCCGGCTCAACCGCATTCGCGGCTCGTGGACTTGCCTTTCGGCATTACCACCGGTCGGGAATTGGCTGGGAACTCCAGCCTCACCCTGCCCCGAAGATCTACATATTGGCTATTTCTTTTGTCTAAATACTATACTATTATTTAGCCTAACGCAAGACCCCTGCGTACCTCTTAGGCAACTAACCTAAACAGAAAGCTGCACATTATCGAAAAACCAATTGACAGGCTAATGAATAGAGACTGTATCAACAAAGACAGTGCCTTCCGCGACTATCCTGACATCTCCGCTGACTGTGGCGTAAGGAGCGCAAGGTTCTCCCTTTGCATCAGGAGGCCTGACAGTGACGGATAAGGTTCCGCCGGGCTGTTTAAAGTCATAACAGCCTGGTTTTCCCAAGGCGGTCGCATAAGCCAGCGCAACAGCGACACTGCCTGATGCGCAACTTGATTCCCAAACGAACGTATCAGTGGCTGCAACGTGTACCAGAGGAACTATCTCATCCGCTCCCCGGCGAAAGATCATCCCGATACACGCTTCATCCGCAAGGCCGAAAGCCTCGCCCAGCCCTATAAGAACATTCTCTTCCATACGGTAGTCTCTTGCATCAACAACTATGTGTGTTATCCCTTCTAATCTGACCACTGCTACAACAGGCGGCAGAATCTTCAGAGCAATCTCTCCGAGCCAAGACTCCAGGAGATCGCGAGGGTTAAGGCACGGTAAAACGCGAATGTTCCTGCCTGACCCGGATGAAGTCCATGAAAGAGTCTCCACAAAATAAAAATCAACCTCAGGCACTCCCGGGAAAGCGCATGATGCCCAAAAAGGCATCTCTTCGTCATCGAGCTTGGCTTGCACAAGGACAGGCTCTTCCACTCCGTGTATTTGGATAAGCCCCTCAAGTAGGTTATCGTTATCTTTCGGTACACCCCTACGCACGTGGGGACATTCCATTCCAAGCGTCACCTTTTCACCTGACTTGCCCAGCGCCAAATGCCTTATTGACGCTAAATAAGCCCCAAGGGACCTTGCTGCGTTACCGCAGAATTCACCGCCCATCATTCGCATGGAAGCTGCAATCGGTCCCCCTGCCATAAGTGTGACAAAACCCACCTGCTCTCCGCCGAGAACTGCAGGATTCATCAGATTCGAGGCAACTTCTGCATGCATAGATTCAGGGACAGGATCCAGGACAAGTATTGTGGTATTACCTGCCGGGTTAAGTTTTGCAAACCTTAACCTCATCTTAACCGCCTTCCCACGCGCATGACCCTGATAATCATGGGTAGTCTCCATCTATACTATACGCTATACGAAAGGCGACGTCTTTCCATAATAAGATAGGATACACAAACCCCCTATGACAGACGGAGCCTTCGGAACGAGCCGAAAAGCCCGGCGTATCCCTCAGAGCACGGCCTCTTTGACTGCTTGCGCTATTTGGCCTTTTATGACCAACTCCGTGATTGCTTCAATGTCAGGGTATAGCCAGCGATCACCGTCAAGGGGAGATATGACTTCCCTGACTATGTCGTAGATCCTGCGAGTCTGAGGGGCTAGTTTCTCAGCCCCTTGAAAATCCACTGCCTGACAAGCACACATAAGTTCAATAGCGAGGACATGGGAAACGTTCTCCACAACCTTCCCGGCCTTTCGAGCTGCAGTGGTCCCCATACTGACATGGTCTTCCTGGGATGCAGATACCGGAATAGAGTCTATGCTTGCAGGCGTGGCAAGGATCTTATTCTCGGACACTAAGGATGCAGCAGTGTAGTGGGGGATCATGAAACCGCTGTTAATACCGCTGTGTCTTGCCAGAAAAGCCGGCAGTTGAGACAAAGTGGGATTCAGTAGCCGATCAATGCGTCTTTCAGATATGTTCCCAAGCTCGGCAACGGCAATTGCCAAGAAATCCATGGCGAACGCCACAGGCTGACCATGGAAATTGCCTGCTGATATCACATTGCCGTCCGGGAAAACCAAGGGATTATCGCTGGCAGAGTTTATCTCTGTACCGATTACCTTTTCCACATACCCTATGACATCCCTTGTAGCTCCATGAACTTGAGGTATACACCTGAGTGAATATGCATCCTGCACTCGTAGCTCGCCCGGAGCACTCACAAGCCGGCTACCCTGCAATAACTTCCCAATAAGCTCTGCGCATTCCATCTGGCCCGGGTGCGGTCTGGCTTGATGAAGACAAAGGCGAAAGGCGTCGGGAATCCCTCTGAGAGCTTCTATGGACAGACATGCGACAGCGTCAGCTGTTACTGCCATAATCATGGAGTCATACAGTGCAATAGCGCCCAGAGCGGTCATGGCTTGGGTACCATTTATGAGGCCCAGCCCTTCTTTAGGTTTAAGCTCAAGGGGAACGATTCCGGCTCGCCGAAGAGCTTCAGCAGCATCCATCAACACACCGCCCATCCTGACCTTACCCTTACCTAGGAGGGCAAGGGCGAGGTGAGCAAGGGGTGCAAGATCCCCTGAAGCCCCGAGGGACCCCTGCTCCGGAATAATCGGACAAATATCATGATTAACCAGAGCAACCAGGGTCTCTATCAGTTCGTACCTAACCCCGGATAAGCCTTTGGCGAGAGAATTGGCGCGGAGAAGAATCATAGCCCTTACAACTTCATCGGGCAAAGGGGCGCCTGTCCCTGATGCATGACTCATGATAAGGTTTTCCTGCAACTTGCAGAGCTCATCAGGAGAAATCCTGACGCAGGCAAGATGGCCGAAGCCGGTGTTAACTCCATAGATTACTCTGTCCTGGGTTAAGACAGACTCTACGATTGCCCGGCTCTTGTCAACCTTATCCTTCACTGCCGTAGCAATCCCGACATGTTTATGATAGCGCGCAACCCCTACGACATCTTCATAGGTAAGAGTTTCGCCATTTATAAGTACTGTTGTCACATTGGTCTTCCTTTCTAGGGATTATCCATACTTCCTAAATCTAATCATGAACCCTGGATCTACCCACGATGTTATTCACACAAGCAAAATTCGCTGAAAATTCTTAAATTCCTTCTGAAACATCCTTTGTTCATTTCTTTTCATATTGTGGAATCATTTGTGGGGTGACAGCCCTGCATTGGATGGGTATTATGGCGAGAGGGTGACAACACCCTCAATATCATACTTTACCTGGCGGCTTCTGCCGCAGAAGGGGAGATGTTGTTTGTATCGTCTGAAGAAATACGCAGTTACCATCGGACTAATCGTTACCATGGTTACGTCAGTGGCAGCGACCGCTCTGGCAGGAGAAGTAACCGTGCATAAGTCCACAAGCGGACTGCCGGTCCACCCATCGTTTAGGGCTGGACAAAACGGTCAGGTGTACTACACTGGAAACACTTCATCTGAGTCACCTGTTACCACAGGACCTGTAACCATAGATTGGCAGACTCTATACGAGATTCAGCTACAGGCAAACCAGGGATATCACCTGTGGAGGCTGGACCCGGTGGAAGTCGCCCGACTTGAAGGACAAGACCTTGGCTTGAATCCTTCAACCGACACATTTACACTGTTCAGTAAGGTAGAAGTCGGCAAGAACTCAGGAACCGGGGAAGCAAAGGTTCTTGTGCAGCACGGCAGACGGGCATACGTGGTCCGATTAATCCAACCTTTCGGTTCGGGAGCACGAATGATCTGGACAATCAATAATGTCCGTGAGATAACTAAGCCTGAGGACGCTGCGACAATCGCGAAGAAGGCAAAGACCTCCTTCACATACCTGGGCCAAAACGGCCCAACAGTGGCAGCTTATGACCTAACCCCCAACTACCCGATTCCCGGTCCGCCTGTTACGCAGAATCCTCCTACCACAACCGGCGGACGTATCGTCTACTACGTGCAGCCCGGGGATACCTTATGGGCGATCTCAGCAAGGCAGGGCGTAACCATCTATAGGCTCATTGAGCTAAACCCTAATATAAATGCGGACGCTCTGTGGGTAGGTCAGGTGATAGTCGTTCAAAACGGTAGCCCGTGGGTTTCAGCTCCTGTCACCGGTGGCGCCACAACTCCCAGCGGAGTAGGAACCGGCTACGGAAACAGGACTCACATAGTAGAGCCCGGGGACACCTTGTGGCAAATCGCAACCAGATACGGGGTGTCGCTTCAGGCCTTAATGAACGCTAACAGGCTTACAGACGCCAATACAATCTGGGCAGGCCAAAAGCTGGTCATCCCGCGATAATAGAATGTCTTATTTGCAATAAATAAGCACGGGATAAGCCTTGATTTCAGCTTAGTTCAGCACAAACACAAAAGATGCCCGGCGCTTGTCCGGCAAGCGCCGGGCATCTCGCTTTCTATGACTTCAATGTCAACTGGGTCTACAATCTCAAGAAGCAGCACGGATTAGTTACTTGTCGGATGAGCCTCTGTTCTTATCTTTTCCCACGCCTTAAGCCCCCTGACCGGGCTCCCCGTCATGGGCAGGCTTGCTTGAATCCTCCTTAACCTTATCTTTACCGCATTTATTATCCTTACTCTTCTGATCTTTTGCTTGCCCTTTGACAGCCTGCTTTAGAGCTTCCTTCAACTCCATATTCTGACTTATATATTGCGGCAAGAGAATTTTTGTCCCATGACGTTAAATAATAGGAAAGAGTAATGACAATAATACAAGGCTTGTGATTGCCGAATCGGAGACAGAAGCTACCCCACATGCGTGGGGGTGTACCGGTAATCGGCAGTGTCTGGGTCACTCGCTGTCCAATGCCCCCTCGTGCGTGGGGGTGTACCGCTTTTTCGCCTCAAGTTTAGAAATATAGTCGAGAATCGCTAGACGAAGTGCAGCAGGACACAAGACGGAACAATGGATTTTCTGATCCGGGAGACCACCCAGAGCACGCACAACATCCTCTTCTCCAATTTGATAAGCTTCTTCAAGAGTTCTGCCTATGGCAAGCTCAGTGGTTATGCTACTGGTTCCTATAGCGGCAGGGCATCCATAAACTTTGAACTTGACATCTGCAAGTCTCCTGTCCTTAACCTTAATATAAACCTTTATGCAATCACCGCACTCAGGATCCCCGATTATTCCGACTCCGTCCGCATCCTCAATTTCACCGATGTTCTTTGGATTAAAGAAATGCTCAAGGACCTTCTCATTGTAGAACATGCTGCAACTCATCCTTCTTTCCAGACATGACTTGCATGATTATGTAGAACGAAGACATAGACATAAACGACTATTCTGATCTCAGAATTCAAGCGAAACTCCAACACTCCCTAACATAAATCTCTCTCCAAGTAAACAAGCCATTTCAGCACAAGCGCGAAATCCGGTACAATGAAGCGGGATTACCTTTTTTACACCGAGTTTAGTAAATGCCTGTATGGTAAGGCGAATCCGGTTCATATCGGCTTTTTCCAAGTGCATACCGCCAATGACGGCATGCACTGCCTCTGTTTCAGTCAACTCTTGAATGTGTTTTATAGTATTGATTACACCAACATGGCTGCAACCTAAGATAACAATAAGGCCTTTTGAGGTCTTGATACCTATTGATAGGTCGTCAGGAAGGAAGTCCGTTACCAACTCGTCATCGCGTCTTGCCATAAACTCACTTGGCAAAGCTTCAAAATCGGTAGTTTGCGCTATTTCCCCTGACAGGACCATGTTGTCACTTAACCATGTTGGTTTTTCATTGAGATGAAGCATAGCGCCTAAGGCAAGCAATTCCTCATTCGTCAGAGGAGATCCCACCTCCCTAACCTCACCCTTTTCAGTCTTAGCGTACTTTTTCCCGAAGGCTTCAGGGTGTGCATACAGATTCATGTGCCCTAATCTATTCAATAATAAAGGCAGACCTCCTGTATGATCATAGTGACCATGGCTCAACACGACGCAGTCTACATCGTTAAGGTTCAGTCCAATCTCTGTTGAGTTATGAACAAGGATTTCCCCGGATTGTCCCGTATCAAAAAGCAGTCTCTTCCCCTCAGTCTCAACAAGTAAGGATAGTCCATGCTCTCCCCTCAACTTCCGTCTCCTTACCAGATTATCAACTAGAATAGTCACCTTAACCTCAGCAGCGTGCCCAGCCACTTCTACCAGCTCCTTGATTGTCTCGGTCCCGCCTTTTCTCTCCTTACTATACTGGAATTAACTAATCGGGATTGAAGCAGTATTTTGATCCTTTGAGTCTTATATCTGAATATCAATCATATGTTCATAACTATTGTAATCCTTGTATGAATAGACATCAATACACGAACAAGAAAGACATGCTCTTACTGAAGGAAAGAGAAGAGATGCGACTGTCCTGTGTTGTTTCAAGGGTCTGGTAAATAAGCCCGACAGTCGTTTGAAAGCATAGGAAAACAAGAGGTCCGACCACATAACAGATAGGCAGACCTCTCTATTGACAGACTCTCTGACTCTCCCGGTAACCGGCAGGCTGTAACCTTTTTACCGTTTACCGCCTGCGATGATAACCGCCTTCACCTGTCCGCTCCGGCCTTGGACGAGCCTCGTTTACAGTAAGACTCCTACCCTCGAAATCCACTCCGTTTAGGGTAGCAATCGCATCGTCAGCTACGTCTTCAGCAACCTCCACAAAACCAAAACCCTTGTCATGAATAACTCTGACATCTGCCGGGCTGAAGTCTGCGAATAGATTGCGGACATCTTCCTCAGTAGCATGGTAGGGCAGATTCCCCACATATAGACTTTTCAACGTCATTACTGGTGCCTCTCTTTCGTATCGCTTGATCTCATTCTACGGTATCTGATTCACTTCCATCGCCTATCGCTCTATGGCAAGGGGACTGAATCTTCTAAGAGTATTCCCAAGACAGTCCAAATCTATCAGCTGAGTCCAACCGTTGATTCCGGTCGTGTTTGTTGAGTCCTCTATGCGACCATGAAATCAGTTAGAGTCTCACTCTAATGTCATTCGCGCCAACACATGCTCCCCTGTTAGCAGGCAAGCGAAAGAATCCATTCAACACCTATATTGAGCAGAAACCCCATTGTTGGAATCTGAAGGAATATCAGCATCTATGACGAATGTAATCTCTCAGCAAGCCAGGCTTTCTCTTCTGAAACCCTGACTAAGGCCATCGGTCTTCAGAGGATGGTGATAACAGTGGTGTCTTTTCTCCACACCGCAGATTGGCAAATAGGCATGAAAGCAAGCCAGGTCCCCACTGTGGCGGAAACTGTCCGCAAGGCCCGCCTTACTGCAGCAGAACAGCTTATGCGAATAGCTTCCCAACGCGAGGTCGACTTCGTGCTCATAGCCGGCGACCTCTTTGAGAACAACCTTGTTCACAATGAAGCTGCTCACCGGGTGACTGAAGCGCTTTCAGCATGTTCTCCGATACCCGTTTATGTGCTCCCCGGCAATCATGACCCTCTGACCGAAGATTCCATTTATAACCGTTCGGCATTCAAGGACTACTTGCCCCCGAACGTCCACATCCTACGCACCTTTGAACCTGTGGCGCCGGTGCCCGGGGTGATGCTCCTGCCTGCCCCGGTGATGTCCAAAGAGTCGTTCGACGACCCTACCACACAGTTTCGGATACCCCCAGAGATGGGGGAGGATTCCATTATAATCGGAATAGCCCACGGCTCGCTACGTATACCCGGCAAGTTCCAGGAGAATGATTTCCCCATAGCGCTGGACGCTGCGAAGAGGCTCGGCCTTGATTACCTGGCGCTGGGACATTGGCATTCTTTCTATGTGCATGATGACGAAAGGACTGTATATGCAGGAACCCATGAACCGACAGGCTTCGATGAACAACGTAAAGGGACGGTGGCTCACGTCACAATTGAGGCTCGCGGTTCGCTACCGAAGATTGAGAGACTGGACACAGGCACTCTCTCTTGGCAGACCCTTAAATGCGATGTCAGCGGAGACCCTGCCCATGTAGTCAGCCACATAAAACACGAGGTGAGCAAGGTGGAAAACCCGTCCTCGACCTTACTTCGTTTAGAGCTGAAAGGCCATGCCCAGTCTGATGATTTGCAGTGGCTGGAGGATCTTGAAGACTGGCTCAAGATACGCTTACTGTACATTGAAATAGACAAGACCCAATTTGTCACGCGTCCTATTGGTAAAAGGCTCAGCAAGCTTGCAGCGGGTAACCCATTCTTGCAGTCAATAATCTCTGATTTGGTAGATATCGCTTACGCTCTTGGACGACCGATAGAAGATTTACCTGAAGACCTGGCAAACATCTTGGGTTCAGATTCGCAAATCATAGATGATAGACTCCAGGATGACCTGGACCGGTGGGGGATTCAATCAGAAGACGTGGAAGAAGCCCTCAGAACGCTGGCCTCCATAGCTGAGGAGGTGCTGTCATGATTCTCCGCTCACTTACCGTTTCCGGGCTGCGCTGTTTTAGAAATCCCATAGAGCTTAAAGATTTCAGTGAAGGCATAAACATCATCTACGGACCGAACGAGTCAGGGAAATCCACACTCGTTACAGGACTCGCTCTGGCATTTTTGAATCGTCATGATATGACCGGTGATGCCATAGAGGCGTTCCGCCCTTGGGGGACTTCTCTCAGCCCTCTTATTCGTACTGAATTCATGTTCGGAGATAAGCGATATTGCTTAGAAAAAGGCTTTCTCGACAATGCAAGAAGCGTTCTCTCTGAATGGGACGGCATTCGCTACCAACGCCTTGACGAGGGAAAAGCGGCTGATGATAAGGTACGGCGGATGATGCAAGCGGAATTTTCAGGAAGGGGACTGTCTAAAAATACACAATGGGGTCTTGCGCATCTTCTTTGGATGCCACAGGGTACAGACCGCTTCAGCAGCCCCTCCCTTGCCGAACCCGGCGTCGAGGATTATTTCCGCCAAGCCATGGGCGCTACAATCTTCAGTAAAAAGGATGACAAGCTACTCGGCTTAATCAGCAAGAGATATGCGGATATCTTTACTCCTAAAACAGGAGACTTTAAAGCAAATTCAGAGGTGAGTCTTGCCAAACAGAAAGTTGCAGCTGCCAAAGATCAATTAGATAGAGCCCTCCGCGACTTGGAAGCAATACGGGAGGCAGAAAGTGACCTCCTGTTACACGATTCCCGCCTCGCCGAACTTGAGACTCGGTCCGCCAACCTGAAGCAGGAAAGGCAGAATCTCACAGGCCAACTTGAGCGTATCAGGGACCTCAAATCCGAGCGGGATACAATGAAGGCCAGGTTGCAAACTGCCACTCAAGCATGGGAGACCGTGAAAAAGGAGTGGCAGCAAGTTTCGAATCTTAAGAAAACGATAGCGGATACAAGATTAGAAATAGCCCGGAAGGAAAAGGCTGTCATTCCGCTCAAGGCTGACCTTGATAAGGTGTCGAAAGAGCTTGACTCCAAGCGCGCCATTGAGAAAGACCTTGAAAAAGGCATCAAAGAAACCAATAAGGATTTTCAGAAAGCCAACGACCTGGAGCAAGCAAAGAATCGTCTGGAATCCACGAGGAATCTTGCAGCACAGGTCAAGTCAGCCCAGGATTTGACCAAGAAAATATCGGACCTCGAAAAAGAACTAAGCAAGCAACCTTGTCCCGGTATCACTGATGTGAAATCCGCTGAGGATTCAAAATCCCGCATAGACGCAAGGGAGGCCGAGGCACGTGCGCAGGGGCTCGCTATAGATGTCACAGCCTACACAGACTTCGACATGATTGTAAGTACATCCGAAGATGAGAAGACTTACACAATCCGTCCTAGCGAACCCTTATCCCTCGTGTCTGCTGACAGGATGACCTTAGATATACGCGGACTCGGGCGAATTGAAATCAAGTCAGGCTCTACTGATGTGAAGAGGCTCCTGGAGCAGATTTCAACAGAGAAGAGAGCGCTCAAAGAGATCTTGGACAGGTACGGGGTGGAGACCCTATCTGACCTTAAGGAACGCTACAATTGGGGAGTCCGCCAAGATTTGCAGCTTAACACCTTAAGAGACAATCTTAAAACTACCTTAGGCTCAGGAAACACCCTGAGGCTTCTTGAATCCCAGCTTCAAAAGGAAGAGACAACTCTCCGGGAACAGTGTTTGAGACTGGGTATCTCGCAAGAAGAATTGGCTGAAGCTGAGACGCCTGATGTTGACCTCCTCAAGAACCGTCTTGATGGCTTAAATAAGCAGCGGGATGATTTGGGAAGAGAAATACTTGAGTTAGACAAGCTGGAGCAGAGTCTTTCTAAACAAGTCGCAAAACTGGAGCAAGAAATCAGTAACCTTCGAACCTCAGCTGAAATATCTTCCGGTGAACTCAAGAGGCGCCTTGAATCCTATGACAACAACGAAGAAAAGCTAAACTCTGCTTTGACTGAGAAGGAAGAGGGTAAGAACTGTATAGAAAAGCACTTGGCGGAGCTGGAGCGGCAGATTCCGAAAAACGCAGCTGAAATCGAGCGGAACGCCATTCGGCTTGAGCAAAAGATAAAGGAAATCGATGAGGAAACGATACCCGGACTTCGCGATAAGCGGGCTGTCCTCAGAGGTAAACTGGACGAAGCAGGTAACCGTGGATTATACAGCGAGGCAGTCCAATGTGAAGAGGCTCTTAAGATCGCTGAGAGCAACCAGGCAATTGCCCTACGGAAGGCCCAAGGGATACGGCTTCTCCAATACCTGGGTCGCACTAGGAAAGATCAGTTGCTTGACTCCCTGACTGAGCCCATCCGGGACGAGGCGACAAGGATATTCCGGATAATTACAGGCTCGCCGGAACGATCTCTTGAACTCTCCTCTGACCTCTCACTTTCGGGCATAAAGATCGATCAAGAAGACTCCGAAACCATCGGACCTATATGGGACTTTTCCATAGGCACTCAAGAACAACTCATGATGTCTGTCAGGTTAGCGCTGGGACATTTTCTCGGACAGGTAGAACGGCAACTCGTGGTGCTGGATGACCCTCTTGTAAACACTGATCCCCACAGGCTCGAACGAATCTTGGATCTCCTCGAAGCTGCATCAAAGACACTTCAGATCATAATCCTTACCTGTCATATAGACAGGTACGAAGGCATCTTAGGCAAGAGATTTAACATTACGGAGGCGACCCTTTAACAGGGTCGCCCCTGCGACATCTTCTTTTGAAACCTTCACAAAACATTGACTTTATCCCCACAAATTCTTGACAACCTCTTCGTTAATATATAACAGTGCGACCAAAACGAGGAAACAAACCGGAGAGCCTTTACCGGCAGACTTAAAACCATATTCAGCTCGTGTCAATAGAAGGTTTTGCGTATTGAAGGAGGGACCATTAGGGATGTCAACGCAGAGACGTCCGAATCCGCCGTGGTTACGCAAGATAATAGCGACTGCATGTGCGCTGGCGATTATAACAATATCTCCTACGACAACAGCGTTTTCTTTCTCTGCATCGGCAAGTGCTACAAAATTAGAACCGCAAGGGATAGAAGTAAGCCTTGAAGAATGTCGTAGTCTTGCACTGGAACACAGCGCCAGCATGCTTCTGGCCGAAAGCGCAGTAGAAGATGCTAAGCTGTCCTTAGAGCAAACAGAAGCCACAAACCTCACAAAACCATCTCCCACATCACTTTACCAAGCCAAGATGAGTCTTGAATCCGCCTCTAAAAACCTGGAAATAACTAAGCAGGACGTGATCTTAAGTACAGATCAGCTTTATTACTCGCTTCTCAGAGCGGAACACTTAGTATCCATCTCGGAACAGGCTCTTGCCCTTGCTGAAAGGCAATTTGAGATAGCAGTGGCCAAAGAAACAGTGGGCATGGCCACAAAGCTTGATATTATGAGAGCGGAAAACCAGACTGCTTCAGCACGCAACAGTCTTCAAAGCGCTATTCTAAGCAGAGACCTTGCAATGGTCACGCTAAACCAAGCTATCGGGTTTGACTCGGAGACAATTCTTTCTCTGCGCGATGAGTTTTCCTATGAAAAAACTGGGGAACCGGATCTTAACGCCTCGATAGAGTTGGCTTTAGCGAATCGGGTTGAGATGGCTCAGGCGCGATCAGCAGTGGAGATTGCGGACATGAATGTAAAACTTTTGGATAACAACTTTACACCCAGATTGACATATGAACGCGCCAAGCTCGCAGCAGCCGATGCCAGGGTTAAGTTTGCCGAGCAACAGAGTAAAATAGCTCTCGCAGTCCGCCAAGCTTATGTAGCCCTCAAACAAGCAGAGGCCAAAGTGGAACTTGCCGGATCCAAAGTCAGCGAGGCACGCGAAAACCTACGTATAACCCAACTTCTCTTCGAAGCGGACATGGCTACAAACGTGGAAGTCCTGTCTGCGCAAAACCAGTATACCCAAAGTCAAATAGACGCAATTCAGGCCATATACGACTATAACATAACAAGATCGCAGTTTAAGCGCGCTATCGGTGATACGGCCGGACTTCCCGGAGGTGTCTCTGAGCCATGAGAAGACCACGAATTGCAAGCAAATCGCACGGTATGCGTAAATCACAAGCTCGGATCTTTATCAAAGCCCTGGCCTTTTCATGTGCGCTTATCCTGGTCCTCCCATGGCAATCAGCCCTTGAGGCTTCCTCATGCGCCAAGCTCCATGAGTTGACGCTTGCCGACGCTCTTGAACTGGCTGTTTTGCAAAACCCTGAGATTGTCGCAGGAAATCAAGCCTTAGAACTCAGCGCGTCCAAGCTACGCGAAAGCTACGGAATGACGAAGCCAAAGATTACCCTCCAAGGATCCGGTTATGGGACGTCAACTTCCTTGTCTACCGGGGTTTCTACATCTAGCTGCGGTTCATCAGTAAAAGTCACAATAAGTCAGTCTCTGCCAGGCGCTTTACCTGAACCGTTCAGCGTCGGATTGTCATCTGTTGAGCTTGCTGCCATTAATTTATATGAAACCGAACTTGACCTTGCCAAGACCAAGCAAAAAGTCCTGCTTGACACAATCACAGCTTACCTGAACGTCCTCAAATCAGAGCAGCTGAAAGACTCAAATGACAGCGCCTATGAAAAGGCGGCACGCCTTCTGGATGAGGTAGAGAGCAAGTTAGCCTTAGGTGTGGCAACTCAACTCGACCTCCTGAAAGCCCAAAATCAACTGGACCAGGTGACATTCAGCAGACAGAAAACAGATGATGACCTACGAGGCGCAATGCGTTCTTTAGCTCTCATATTGGGCCTGCCTCCTGAAACTCGGTTCCAACTGTCAGACGCTCTTGATGTGCCGGGATTATCCCAAATAGAAGAAGATGAGTATAGCCTCGAAGGACTCACAGCTATTGCCCTGGACAATCGTGTTGAAATCAAGCAGGCCGATTTATCGTATCAAAAAGTCAAAGCCTCACTGGAAACAACAAGGAGGTCTCTGAAGCCTTCTGTAAACCTCTTCGCAAGCTACTCGCGTCCGGAAAACCCTTCCGTTTCCGCTTCCGCCTCACTTAACCTTGCATCAGGCGACGCCGGTTGGAAGGTGTCGTTAGATAGCGGACAGTCAACTGAATCAGCTCCGGACAAAGGATTTATGCCGAAATCCACATCCACAATGGGTATTGACATATCCTTTGCCCTTTGGGACGGAGGAACAGCAGATGAGAAACTTAAGCAGGCGGAGATAAACCTCAAAATGCAAGAGGCTGCCATAGAGCGTCAGAGACAGGCAATAGCGGAAGATGTGTATGTCGCCTTGACCGGACTAAAACAGACCCTCACAAGACTCCGGCTTGCCGAACAAGCTGTTCTTGAAGCTGAAGAACTCTTTGGTATAACAGAAGCCCGCTTTGAGGCAGGCGCAGGGGTGGCAGCTGAAGTTCTTGATGCTGCACAATCCCTGGCTGATTCAAGATCCGGGGTAGTTGAGGCCTTATTCGATTATTACCTGGCACAAGCACGTCTCGCAAAAGCCATGGGCATACTTGGCATTCGGGGGTGGAAGGGATGAGAGGCAAAGGCACAGTAAATGCCGGGAACAAGAAGAGACAGTGGTGGATGCTCCTTGTAATCCTTGCTGTGTGCGCGGTAGCAGTGGCAGGATACGGGTTATCAAAGAGTATTTCGGAGCGCCGAAAAACCGCGGCATCCGAAGACTTGTATCAGCTTGTTCCGGTGGGACACGGCTCCGTAACTTTAAAGATTACGTCTTCCGGCACAGTAAAACCGGGGTCAGTCTATCAGGTTACACCTAAGCTCAACTCCACAATTAACGATATATTTGTGAAGCCCGGGGACATTGTAAGGAAAGGTCAACTCTTGGCAACTCTTGACAAAACAGACGTTTTGGAGCGCCTCCAAGAAGCCAAAGATAATCTGGCTATTGCTGAAGCTAAACTTCAAGAAGCGGAAAGCCAAGCCGACCTGGCGCCTGTCCAAGCCAGACTTCAGGTAGAGCAGGCAAGGGTCAACCTTCTGAATGCTGAGGCTAAGTTGGCCCAGCTTAAGGAGGGCGCCAAACCTCAAGACATAGATCAGGCTAAGACACAAGTCAGACAAGCACAACTTAGCTGTGAAAACGCGGAAAATGAATACAATCGGTACAAGATACTATTTGAGCAAGGAGCAGTAACCCGTCAACAGCTGGAAAACGCAGAGAATAAACATCTAACCGCAATTGAGTCTCTCAAAGCTCTGGAGCAGAAGTTGGATCTTCTCCTGGCAGAACCTGATCCGGCAGAGCTTGCTGCGGCCGAAGCGTCAGTGGCCCAGGCCGGAACAAACCTCCAAGTGGCAGAGGCAAATGAGGCATCCCTCAATACCAGGCAGCAGCTCCTCACAGCGAAAGCACAGGTGGCTCAGGCAAGAAATGCGGCTAGTGCAGCGGAACGCAACGTAATTCTTACGAACGTCGTATCACCTGTAGACGGGACGATAACCGAAGTCATAGCTCAGCCAGGGTTGACAGTAGGGCCGTCTAATACGCTTTTTGTGGTCACGGATCTCAAACACTTGAACGTCATAGCTAACGTTGATGAAACTGATGTCCATAGCGTTAAAGCAGGCCAAGCGGCAAATGTGAAGGTAGAATCGATTCCCGGAAGAGTATTCAAAGGAGTCATTGAAAGCGTCGCTGAGCAAGGCAAAGTCATCAGCAGCGTAGTGTACTTTGAAGTGACGGTGAAAGTCACCGATGACAGCGGAGCCCTGAAAGCCGGCATGACAGCGGATGTAGATATTATCACAGATGAGCGGTCCGATGTGCTCATCATTCCCAATTCAGCGCTGGAGAACTTCAGAGGATTCACAGCTGCCCGCGTACTTAACGAAAACGGGGAACCTTTCTTCAAACGTGTGGAACTTGGTATATCTGACGGGACAATAACAGAGGTTATTTCCGGGCTGGAAGCAGGTGAAATGGTGGCAATTCCCCATCCCGGCACAGGCGTCGCACGCACGACCTCCGACAGGATTCAGGAAGGGGCGCGAAACCCGATGATGCAGTTTATTCCCGGCGGAGTCATGCCGGGTCCTGTTGAACCTGGCAGAAGCAGGTTCTCAGGTGAAAGGTAGACTCGAAAAACAGCGTCTGTACGGGGTGACTTAAACATGATTGAAGTCAACGAATTGACAAAAATTTATAAAATCGGCGACATTGAGATTCCTGCCCTACGAGGAGTGTCCCTCTATGTTGACAAAGGTGAATTTGTTGCTGTCATGGGCCCTTCAGGCTCAGGCAAGACCACGTTCATGAACATATTGGGATGCCTCGACCAGCCGACTGAAGGCTCATACCTCCTCGACAGTATCCAAGTGAGCGAAATGAGTGATAAAGAGCTTGCCCGTATACGAAATCAACTGATTGGGTTTGTCTTTCAGACTTTTAACCTGCTGCCGAAGATGAGTGCAATTGCCAATGTGGAGCTGCCGTTAATTTACAGGGGTGTGCCAAAACGGGTCCGAAGGCCTCTTGCTGTAAGCATGTTGGAGTTGGTAGGACTCGGGGACAGACTCCTCCATAAGCCTCTTGAACTCTCAGGTGGCCAACAACAACGGGTGGCTATAGCAAGAAGTGTCATCACACACCCTAAGATTATCCTTGCAGACGAGCCTACAGGCAATCTTGACACGAAATCCGGCAGGGAAATAATGGCCATATTTCAGGCATTGAATGACAGTGGAATTACTGTGATTATAGTCACCCATAACGCTGATATTGCCCAATACGCTAAGAGAATTGTGAGGTTTCTGGACGGACGCATTGTAGCGGACGAGACTGTGTCCGTGCGGACAATAGCGGATCGGAACGAATCACTGAACAACCTAATCGCAGGGCTCCAAGACGAGGTCTCCGGGGAGGTGAAAGCAGGATGAATCTACTGGAATGCATCAGTGTGGCACTGATAAGCGTTAGAAGCAATAAGATGCGGTCAGGCCTTACTATGCTGGGTGTAATCATAGGAGTCGCTGCAGTCGTTATAATGGTCGCAATCGGCGAAGGCGCTAATCTCCAGGTTTCGTCGCAGATTCAGAGGCTTGGTTCAAATCTTCTCGTTATTACGCCAGGCAGGACAAGAGAACCCGGCGCACGCACCATGGGTGCATTCGGAAGTATGGATGTTCTAACCCTGGAGGATGTGGAAGCCATACGTGACGAGTGTCCCTCTGTCCTTGCAGTTGCCCCTGAGATTTCAAGAGGAGTTACACTAAGGTACGGGACAGGGAGCATGCAAACC
>JAKPFY010000207.1 GCA_029551185.1 Bacillota bacterium | reverse complement strand
ACAAAAACGACCCGGCCCAATAGGGCCCTGAGATCCGACCCCGGGCGTGGTGGTAGCCTATGCACTTTTTGACTGCCGAACTATGAACTTTTCGATTGCCAAACAGAACAGTCTACCGTTTCAGCATAACAGTATGCCAATCAAACATGGGCAATATAGAGCGATGCATTATGTGGACCCCAATATCACGCATCAACCTGGAACACCCGTCCAGCGCAGTCTTCCTACAGCCGCAACCACCGCGATCTCGTTCACGAAGCGATTCCCGTGCTCATTCATACATGTCCCGCCGTAGACTTCAGCCCTTGTATACACGAGCCTTGTCCGACCGTCCTTGCCCTCTCGCCATTGGGCCACCCCAAGAGGCGTCTAGCAGGAGTCGGCTTGGCCCCAGGTGGGGCCCACAGCGTTACTCTGGGCCTTTGCCGCGACCCAGGCAAGGAGCCTACTAGCCCCATCTCAGCCTGCCAGCTACTCTAACGTTCGCGGTTAACAATATGTAGAATATCATGCTCAGAAGCTAGTGTTTCATCTTTGAAGAATTGCGGATATACCTCGTAGTTGCCTATCTCGTCTAGAGGAATCCACTCTAGCCGCTCTTCAACGCCATCTTCCACGAGGCTTTCATTGATTGATGAGTATTCTTGTATCGGTTTCATGTAGTAATAAAGTGCCAGCTCATGAAAGGCTTCTCCAGTCGGCTCCAGCACAAAGAAATTCTCATGAACATACCCCAGTCTATCTATTTCAAATGGCACGCCAGTTTCTTCATAGACCTCTCTCATGACAGCCTGTTCCAAGCTCTCATGCAAATGTACACGACCCCCGATGGAATAGTAGCAGGGCTGTCTACTGCTTCTTACCATCAACACTCTGTTTTCATGAATTATGATCGCCCCAACCCGGTAATTGAACCTGCCTTGCTCTGTCTTAAAGCTGCAATCCATGATCATCCCACCCCATCCAAGATACAACTACCCCTTGCTCTTCTCGACTATAGATTGACGCAGCCCTAAAGCAACATCTAGCCTGAGCCTTCAGTAGCCTAGTAATCTTTACGCATCATTCTCTCTATCTCTCTAAAAGAGAGCGTCCGATCGAATTGCAGCAGACCACGGCTGAAGATGCGTGCGCCGAATATGACAAAGAAAACCAACCCCAACATCAAAGCGGCAAAAGTAGTTGCTATCTCCCACGCCGGCACGGTCGTAACCGAGAGGCGCATCAGCATCATCACTGGCGTGAAGACCGGTATATGACTGCAGATCCGCACCCAAAGCGCATTGGGCGACATGATGATCGCGCTGGAAGCAAACATTGGGATCATCGGGATGAGAACGACGGTGGACTGCGCCTGGCTGCCCTCCTCAACGCTTTTCATCGTTGCTCCAATGGCCGCAAAGAGGGCGGCAAACATGATGTAGCCCCCAATGAGGAAAAGAAGCATGGGGAGAATAGCCCCTGCGGTCATCCCCAGTTGGCTCAGGTCGATGAAGCGGCTGGCCGCAACAAGCCCCACCACCATCCAGATCCCGATCTGCAGCACACCTAGAAGGCCAAGGCCTAAAATCTTGCCGAGCAGCAGATCAACTGCGGAAACCGACGAGAGCAGTATCTCCACAATACGGTTCCGCTTCTCTTTGAGCACCCCGTACATGAGCACCTGCCCCGAGGTCATCACGGCAATGAGCAGAATTATGCTGACAACAAAGGGAGCGATCGCCCCAACTATCGAGATCCCTTCACCGCTTATGCTGCGAGGTTGCAGAACCATCGGCGCAGTAGCCAGCCCGATTTCCTCTACTGTAAGCCCCATTTTCTCTAACCGGTACGAAGTCAGCGCTGTTTTGACCGGCCTGTCGAGAAGCCCCACATTCACATCGTTGGCGGAAAGGACGTAGTAATCGATGACCCCAGTCTGCACGTTCTCCGGGGTAAAAATAAGGTAGCCGCTGAGCTCGCCTTCCTCCACCTGACCCGACAGACGTTCCTGCTGTGCAGGCTCACTCAGGCTTAACGTGACCGACGTGCTCGAAAAGGCTGATTCCAGATAGGGAAAGAGCTCCCCGGTCTCGTCAATCACTGCAACGTCCAGTTTGGCTTGGGTAGTCCTGGTGCCGGCATAATAGCTGATACCGACTGACAGCAGCATGATCAACGGGATCATCAGCGTTGTTACCACGAAAAGCGGGCTTCTCAGGTTCTTGAGAAACTCCCAACGAAAGACTCTCTTCACGTTAGGCCACTTCAACATCCTCACCCCTTTCGCGAACGGTCTCAACGAAGATCTCATGCAGCGGCGGTTTTTCCACTGTGATCGCGTTGACAGTCAGCCTCGATGCAAACTCCTGCAGCAAAGCGTTGACGTCATTGCCACTGTAGCGCATAACCGCCAGCCCCGGCTGCTCCCTCAGTACTCGCAGCCCAGGAATTATCTTGAGGAAGTCGCCCTCTTCGGTCGCATCATAACGGAGCTCGACAATATTCTCTTTGTAGCTCTCTTTGATCTCCTCAAGCTTGCCCGAAAGAACCTCGCGACCGTGATTGATCAGGAAGATCGAATCGCAGAGTTCCTCGACCAAGTTCATCTGGTGCGCAGAAAGCAGCACGGTGGTCCCGCCGGCCTGAAGCTCTCGAATGAGCCCTTTGAATAAGTCCTGGTTCACCGGATCGAGTCCTGCAAAAGGCTCGTCAAAGAGAACCAACTCTGGCCGGTGCAGCACTGAGGCCACAAACTGCACCTTCTGCTGCATCCCCTTGGAGAGCTTCTCTAGCTTTTGATCAGCATATTCGCCCAGATCGAGCCGGTCCAGCCATCGTAGCGCCTCCCGCCGCGCCTCCTCGGCAGGTAGCCCCTTCAAGCTG
>JAKPFY010000271.1 GCA_029551185.1 Bacillota bacterium | reverse complement strand
CTTCATTCTGAACCTTGATTGCTTTGACTCTGATTCTCACTGTAAGCCTTCTTATTAGGTGTGGCCGATTTTCGGCCACAAATTTTTCTTGGCTGTATGATTTTCTGCCACTTTTTGATGGGCGACAGGTTCAGTGGTTGAGAATCAGCCATCATGGGGCTTATCAGTGACTGATTTCCAGACACGATTTCGCTTCAGGTGCCGGAATATCGAACATCCGATCTCCGGAAATAGGTTCGTTGGAGGATTACTGACAGAAAGTCAGGCGCATTTTCCCAAAAGGTGACAGAAAACCAGGCGCATTCTCTAAAAAAGTGGCAGAAAATCTTCCACCTGAGCCTCAAGAAGGCACCAAAACCCTTCGTCTGCCCAAAAGTGTGGTCGAAAAGCAGACACCCTTGCAGTTGGAGGTGGTTGAAAACCTGCCACTTACCAGCTTTTTGCTGCGAAAATCAAAAACGATGGCTGAAATTAAGGCATGGCTGCAAAAAATGTGGTCGAGAATCGACCATCTCCTTCTTACTTACAGCGACAGCGGGAGTACGGCTTATCCCATCTTCAATAGCGTAATCCTAGGCGGGGGTTATTTTACACTTCCGATAATTTCGCGTGAATGTTTTTGTGGTTCCGATTGAGGCTGTAGACACGGCTTTACTGAAGGTGGGGGCTATTTTATTTGACGCTCACGTTCTATTGAATACACTAAGGGCGTAAAAGAAATGAAAATGGCGGAGAGAGGGGGATTCGAACCCCCGCGCGGTTTGTTGCACCGCCTAAAGGTTTAGCAAACCTTCCCCTTCAGCCAGCTTGGGTATCTCTCCGCTCAGGTTAACTTATTTATTCTATTTGGAGCAGTATCCTGCTGCAAGCTCTGCCCCGATACTTGATAATATAGCATATCCAATGCCTAAGGGCAAGATCTTTCCAGACTAACTTTTCTTCTTCAGAATCTCCCCACGTCATGAAAGTATTGGTATATCTAAGTTTTCTTTTCCTTCTTCTTCGGTTCAGGGCTAACAACCCAAACAGCAAGCGCTGCAGGTATGGAAATAGCAGCATACAGCGAAAAAGATGCCGGCCAACTAAGAATTCCGCTGCCCGCCCCAAGAACAGGACTTAAAACCCTGCCCAACCCGCTAGACGCTTCAAGCATGCCTGTCGCTGAACCGGACTGAGGACTGACATAGCAGGATAAACCGTAGAACAAAATAACTAAGAACAGATGGCGGAGGAGGTGGGATTCGAACCCACGAGGGCCATGAAGACCCTGGCGATTTTCAAGACCGCTCCCTTCATCCGCTCGGGCACTCCTCCGCAGATCACCGGGTCTTAAAGGGGCTAAACAGAGCCGTTCAAGCTAAGTCCCAAGGAACCCGACAACGTAATTATAGCACCTGCCGATTCCACAGGCAAGTAGCCCGAAAATCCACTGAGCAATTGAGAGTAGCTGGAAGAAAACATGAAAAGCTGCTCTTGAGGATGAGATAGGGGTAGAGCTTGATGCAGGAGGAATGTTCCTATTGATAGGAACACGCTTGCAGTAATACCCACGCGTCCCCCGTATGTTTCAACCAAGAGCTGTGGTATGGTTTCACAGTTCGAATTATGTAAGGGTTTGGCCAGGATTAGCCCAAGGACAAGACATGCAATACCGCCGGCCAAAGTAAACCACCAAGCGGAAAATCCATACTTGAAAGCCAGTTGAGCTGTGCCAATGGTGGCTGCCCCTCCTACCAAAGTGCCGAGGATAGTCGCGGCTACTAACATAGGGCCGGCTTGTTTGCCACCTACTGAAAAATCACTTACAGACTTAATCTTCCGGCCTGAGCACACCCCTATTACAGAAATAATTGCAAGAGTCGCTGCCATGAAAACAATGTGTAACGGTGTAATCATAGTAGTTCATAAGACTCCTTTGTAATGTCGTCTATTACTTTTTGCCATCCAATATCAAACTGATTATGTAGCCATTACCATGAGGTTAGGCGTGCGGTCAATCGCCGGAATAGAAGCCTCATCGCCTACAAGGAGGCCTCTATTCTCTGTCAGCGAAATTGAGGCCTCCGTTATTCTTCTTTCTTTGGACCTCAGTATCCTGCGAGATCCGGCATTAATCTATTATTCGGCTTCGATACGCCGAAGCCCTCCCATATATGGTCTCAACGCCTCAGGAACAACCACTGATCCGTCTGCTTCCTGGTAATTCTCAAGGATTGCTGCAATTGTCCGACCCACTGCAACCCCTGACCCGTTCAGTGTGTGCACGTACTCAGGTTTCGCCCCCGGCTCAGACCGGTAACGAATATTAGCCCGCCTCGCCTGAAAGTCCTCAAAATTGCTGCAGGAAGATATCTCAACATACCTTCCATAGCTTGGCATCCATACCTCAGGGTCGTATTTCTTGGCTGCAGCAAATCCCACATCTCCTGTGCACATCATGACGACTCGATAAGGCAGTTCAAGACGCCTTAGTACCTCTTCAGCATTGCCCACCAGTTTCTCTAGCTCATCATAGGACGTCCCCGGCTTCACGAATTTCACCAATTCCACCTTATCAAATTGGTGTTGCCTGATAAGCCCCCTGGTATCCCTGCCTGCCGAGCCTGCCTCCGCCCTGAAACATGCAGAATATGCCACATGGTATATGGGAAGGTCATCAGCACTTAGAATCTCATCCCGATAGAGATTGGTGACCGGCACCTCAGCTGTGGGGATCAAGTAGTAATCTGTGCCCTCACAATGGAACATATCCTCAGCAAATTTCGGTAATTGGCCTGTGCCGATCATGCTTTCAGTGTTGACGAGTACCGGGGGATAGATCTCGGTATAACCATGTTCACCGGTGTGAAGATCGATCATAAACGCCACAAGCGCGCGGGAAAGACGAGCGCCGGCTCCGCGGAGCACAGTAAATCTGGCGCCTGATATCTTAGAAGCCCTCTCAAAATCCAAGATGCCAAGGTTTACCCCAATGTCCCAGTGAGCCTTGGGCTCGAAGTCAAAACTTCTTGGCTCTCTCCACCGTCTGACTTCTACGTTTTCAGATTCATCCTTCCCGTAAGGCACTGATTCATGGGGGATATTTGGTATGGAGAGAAGAATATCGGATATCTTCTTTTCCATCTGACGGATAGTATCATCCATCTCCTTTATCCTCTCTCCCACTTCCCTCATCTCAAGGATGGCGCCTTTGGTATCCTGGTCTTCTCTTTTCATTTTGGCAATTTCACTTGATACCTCGTTGCGTCGTTGCTTAAGCTTCTCCACTTCGTAGACGAGCTTCCTTCGTTCTTCGTCACAAAGAAGCAGCATATCAACGACACTGCTGTCCTCACCACGTCTTACAAGGCTGTCTTTGACGAGCTTAGGATCCTCTCTGATCGTTTTGATATCTAGCATATATACCCCTCCGTTACCAAAAGGATTACCCATAAACACTCAGCACAAACATATGACAAAGCCCCTCGCCCCCTCAAACCGGGACGAGAGGCTTACCTCCCGCGTTGCCACCCCATTTGGTTTAAGATAGCCTGCGCTGTGCCCAGGCACGATAAATCTCAAGACCCACTCTGGCGTACGCTAACGGGTACACCCGGCCAGGCTTACTCAGCATTATGCCTGCCTTTCAACCCGCAGCTCAAAGGGGGATTCAGCTTGGCTTGGCACCGGTTCTCACCGTACCCGGCTCTCTTTAGCGCTAAGACCATAGCTTACTCATCCTTATCATCGCAAATAGCTTCTCTTTTTAAGTTTGCGCCTATTATATCATCACACAAATCTCAACTCAATACCTAAGGAGATATTTGCCAGCTTTAGCCCATAGCCTCACGCGCCAGGAGTCTATCCCAGTTACGATCCACATCTTCCTGGATCTCTTTGAGCAGATCCTCGTTTCCAGGCGCAAACAGGTGACGGAATCTCCCCTGTTTCTTCATCCATTCGCTCACCGGCTTCTTATTTCTGGGCTTATGATTGACTGTTACTACACCGTTTTCTATTTCGTAGAGCGGCCAGAAACAAGTGGAAACCGCAAGGCGCATTAATTCTATGGTTTCAGCAGGATCAAAGCGCCACCCCAGTCTGCAAGGGGCAAGCACGTTGATAAACGCCGGACCTTCAACTGCCAAGGCCTTCTCCACTTTTCCCGTGAAGTCCTTCCAGTTGCTAGGCGAAGCCTGAGCTGCGTATGGAATGTGATGAGCAGCCATTATCTCTGTGAGATCCTTCCGAATCTGCCTCTTACCGCTGGGAACAGCGGACCCTACAGGACTTGTTGTGGTCGACGCGCCCTTAGGGGTTGCGCTGGAACGCTGTATACCTGTATTCATATATGCCTGGTTATCGTAGCAGATATAAACCATGTCATGTCCCCGCTCCATAGCGCCGGACAAAGACTGAAGTCCGATATCGTATGTGCCGCCGTCGCCACCTAAGGCTATGAATTGGATGTCCCTTTTTATCTTACCCTTTTTCTTCAATGCCCTGTAAGCGGTTTCCACGCCGCTGACAGTAGCCGCTGAGTTCTCAAACGCGTTATGAATGAATGGCACATTCCACGCGGTGAATGGGTAGATAGTTGTTGTAACCTCAAGACAACCGGTAGCACATCCAACAACAACATCAGTGTTGACCGCCGTTAACGCCTGTCTGATGGCGATAGGGGCGGCGCAGCCTGCGCATGCGCGATGTCCGCCGCACAGGAGTTCTTCCTTCATTGAAAGTTCCTTTAGACTTGCCATAATATGCCGCCTCCTATTCCCTGACTCCGAGGTATGTGACAGGCTGTGTTATTTCACCTGTCTTAGCAATTTCCATTAGGTCATCATATACCCCGGCTATCTGTTCCATATTAATGTCCCGACCTCCGAGGCCGTAAATGTAGTTTACCATCTTCACCCTTGGGCCGGGTGAATCATACATCGCAGCACGAAGATCAATATACAGCGGACCTCCCATCAGAGACAAGCTGTCAGCTCGATCAAGCACAGCCACGGCTTTCTTGCCTGACAGAGCCTCAGCAATTTCCTTGTGGGGGAACGGCCTAAAGAGCCGAATCTTAAGAAGCCCGACCTTAAGACCTTTTTCTCTCAACTCATCAACCACTGTCTTGGCAGTCCCCGCTGCAGAGTTGATAACCACAATGGCAACTTCAGCATCATCAAGTCTGTATGCGTCGAATAAGTTGTATTCTCTGCCTGAAATCTCCTTAAACTCCTTGGCTACCTGAAGCACAACGTCTTTCACCTTAGTATGGGCATCCGCCAATTGGCGTCGATGCTCAAAATACCAGTCGGAAAAGTCCAAGGCGCCGACGGTTATGGGATTTTCCACATCCAAGAGATAGTGCTCAGGCTCATACTCACCTACAAACTTCTTGACCACATCATCATTGAGAAGCTTCGCGTTACCCATCCCATGGCTGACAATAAAGCCATCCATCGTCACCATAGTAGGAAGAAGCACATCTGGGTGTTCGGCGATACGAACTGCTTGAATAAGGTTATCATAAGCTTCTTGAGCATCTTCCGAATATATCTGTATCCATCCTGAATCCCGCGCCCCCATTGTGTCGCTAGGGTCACAATGGATATTAATCGGAGCGGAAAGTGCTCTGTTCACAACCGGAGCCACTATAGGCAATCTGAGCCCGGAAGCGATATACAAGACCTCCCACATAAGCGCAAGCCCCTGAGAGGATGTGGCAGTCATCGCCCTGGCACCTGCGGCTGATGCGCCGACTGTCGCGCTCATCGCAGAATGCTCGCTCTCTACTGTGACGAATTCCGTATCGACTTTGCCGTCTGATACAAAATCAGCAAAGAACTGAACGATTTCTGTTTGAGGGGTAATTGGGTAGGCTGCCACAACATCAGGATTAATCTGGCGCATAGCCTCTGCTACCGCTTCATTACCGGTAATCGCAACTCTCTTACTCACCTGCACCAGCCTCCCCGTTCTCTCCTGTATCCAGCACCATCTCTATACATTTTCTGGGACACTCATGAGCACATATCCCGCATCCCTTACAGTGTTTGTAATCAATGCCGGACATTTCACCGTCTTTTATAAGTATTGAAGCATCCGGACAGTAAATCCAGCAAATCATGCAATTACTGCATTTCTCCTTATCCCAGACAGGCTTATGTGTTCTCCAGTCTCCGGTCTCATACTTCTTAGCACTGCCGGCTTCAAGGATTAGCCCGCCTATGGGAACATCCTTCCATCCTTTCTCTACGGCACTCATTCCTCCCCTTGCACCTCCTGGTAAGCCCTTTCAATAGCTTGAATGTTCTTCTCAACTATATCAGGGCGGAACTTGGCCTCAAGCCTGTCTCTGGTATTTGCCACAAATTCATCGATTGTCAAGAGGCCGCTTGTCCTGATTAAAGCCCCCATCATCGGGGTATTAGGAATAGGTCTTCCTATAGTCTCCATTGATATCTCTGTCGCATCAAGTGTATATACCTTGCCACCTGTCAATCCCAGTTGTTTTCTCATCTCGCCGGGTGATAGGTTCGTGTTGATAATATACAATCCGTCCTCAGGCACTCCTGCAGTTACGTCCGCTTTTCCGATCAATGTCGAGTCAAGCACCACAACAATAGCAGGATTTGCCACCTGACAATGCAGTCTGATAGGCTCATCACTAATCCGGTTGAACGCAAGCACCGGCGCACCCATTCGCTCAGGACCGTACTCAGGAAACGCCTGAATATACTTGCCCGAAGCCGACACTGCTTCTCCCAGCAGGATGGCTGCAGTTTTCGCGCCTTGGCCGCCTCTTCCGTGCCAGCGAATTTCTAGAAGTTCTGCCATAGCCTGTCCCCCTCACATGTGCATAAGTATTGTTGCTATCCAACCTCCAGCATGTTCATATTCGTCTGAAGGCATATTTTGAATACACACATAAATTATTTTAGCATATCCGGTGTACTTATGCACCTCTAAGTTGGAAATCGCATTAATAGGCATTTTTTGGATTTACTTTGCATTTAGTGTATGTTATCATATTGCTTGGGTTTAGCCGTGGATTACCATCGGCATCCAGTTTGCGCGAGCATCTTCGTCCTTCTTCTACAACTATATGAAACGGCAGGTGAATAGCCACGGGTAATAACATTAAAGTGAGCTCGTTATACCTGCTCAAGCCTGAAAGTATTGATCCTGAAGCAGACATCAATGGAATTATGCCTATTTTCTTAGAACATGGAGTCGCATATGTCGTATCACCTGATAGCACATTCCTAGGCGCGATCTATAAATCTTCTCTGCCCTTTACGCCGGACTTCTTGGCTAAAGCAGCTGACCACATGAAGGCGAAAGATCTAATGACTCCAAGAGAAGATATCCCCTGTGTTTTCCCGGAAACTCACTTAGAAGCAGCGATTTCTGTCTTCCTGGAAACGGAATACCAAGAACTCCCGGTGCTTGAGAATGACCGCTTAGTCGGATCCTTGCCTCTGCGTTCCATACTGAAAGGAATGACAGAGGCTTTAGTTTCATTAGAAAGTCAAAAGGAACAAGAAAAACGCTCAGGCATCATTCTTCAATCCATAAATGAAGGCCTTATTATGATAGATAAGGCCTTAATAATCCGAGAGTATAATCGCGCTGCTGAAGAACTTCTTGGCGCCAAAGCTTCTGAGAGAATAGGCAGCAAGGCTGTGGCCGTTACAAAGGGCGAATCGCCGGTATTTGAGGTTATGCAGACAGGAAAACCGCGTTTTAACGTAATGAGTCCTTTGGCAGACGGGCGTATATTCTCTGTAAACTATGTCCCGATGCTGGAAAACGGCAATGTTGTAGGTGTGATTCAAACATTCCGAGACATTACTGAACAAGAGACAATGCGCGCGGAACTCGTGGCCTCCAGGGATGAACTGGACCGCGCCTTTGCGCTTACTCTTCCAAATTCCAGAGTCGAGCACAAACTGAAGAATACACCGGAATACAGAGATATCTATAATCTTGACAACGGTCAGATCACAATAACTGAGGTTATTGCAGACGGAGGTTACAAACACGTAGTAAATGCCCTTAAAGTGCTTGCAGATCTTAATAACAAGGGTATTATGTCACTCCTTGGAATCAATAAGGATGTGTTAGTCCAAAGCATCATCTTTCATGACCTGGGCAAGTCTCAACCCCAGTTTGAAATAGGCCAGACTGTAAATCCCCTGGATGAGTTTGAAGAAAGTTATGCCCATGCTCAAAGGAGCGCAGACATAGCAGCTCACTTCTACCAGCGTGAAGCTGATGTTATCTGGTTAATCAAATACCATCATCATGAAGAGTCTCAGCTTCCCGGTGATTTTCCTAACCACTTGAGACCTATGCTACGCCTCTTAAAACTAGTGGACGGGCTATCAGCTGCGCTTACGCGGCGCGATGCTACTATCCGGTTGGATGTGGACGGAACGAGAGTTTATATTTATGAGCGCAATGCCCATCCTGATTTCAACAGATCAAGAGTTGTCGATCTCTTTACCGGAGAAACAATAGAAATACCTGACTACCCTGCTACTACAGGATAGCCAGGCATTCCCACGCAATCAGTTATTATCGTTACATTAATTCCGGATAAAGCGGGAAACGCTTAGTTAAGTTCTCTACCTTGTATTTAGCGTTCCTAAGCACGGTTTCATCATCAGGGTTATCTAAGACATCTGCAATAATCCCTGCTATTTCCTGCATTTCGGCATCTTTCATACCTCGTGTTGTCACCGCCGGAGTCCCGATTCGGAGCCCACTGGTGATAAAAGGCTTCTCAGGATCAAAGGGGATTGTATTCTTGTTCACAGTAATTGAGCAGCTATCAAGGAGCCTTTCAGCTTGGAGCCCGGTCAATCCATGCTCTCTAACGCTCACCAGCATCAAGTGATTGTCAGTGCCGCCGGAGATGACTCTAAAACCACGATCCATAAGCGCCTTGGCAAAGACTTTCGCATTCCTTACTACCTGTGTCTGGTAAGTCTTGAACTCAGGCGAAGCAGCTTCTTTAAGAGCGACAGCCTTGCCGGCTATTACATGCATCAGGGGGCCTCCTTGAGTTCCCGGGAATACAGCTTGGTCTATTCTCTTTGCGAACGCTTCCTGACACAGGATTAACCCGCCTCGCGGGCCTCGAAGCGTCTTATGTGTTGTCGTGGTAACAAATTCAGCGTAAGGAACAGGGCTCGGGTGAAGGCCTGTTGCCACAAGCCCTGCAATATGGGCCATATCCACCATCACAAGGGCATCTACCTCGTCAGCAATTCGGCGTATTCTCGGAAAATCAATAATCCGAGGATACGCGCTGGCGCCTGCCACAATCATCTTCGGCTTATGTTTCTTCGCAAGATCGAAGAGGGCATCATAGTCAATAGTTTCCGTCTCTTTGGTGACTCCGTAAGGAATAAAATTGAAGTACTTTCCTGAGAGGTTTATTGGGTGGCCATGGGTGAGATGTCCGCCATGGGAAAGATCCATCCCGAGAACAGTGTCACCAGGTGAAAGCATGGCGAAGTAGACAGCTGTATTGGCCTGTGCTCCTGAGTGAGGCTGCACGTTAGCATGATCTGCGCCAAATAAGGCTTTTGCTCTCTCTATTGCAAGACTCTCAATAACATCGACATACTCACATCCACCATAATAGCGCTTACCAGGATAGCCTTCTGCATACTTATTAGTCGCAGTAGATCCCTGGGCTTCCATAACCGCCCTGCTTGTGAAGTTCTCAGAGGCTATCAACTCAATATTACATCTCTGACGTTCTGTTTCTGCCTGCAACGCATCAGCAACTTCCGGGTCAATGGCTCTGACAATATTGTACACCGACTATGCCCTCCCCCTTAGAATTTGTGATCCAAGGGCTTACCCACGAGTGTACCACTACCAGCCCCTGGTTTGCAGTTTCTCCTCGTCTTTAAGGGTTGCTGCCGCCATTCCTTCCATGGGTTTCCCAAGCCCTTTCGACACCTTCAAAAGGATGTCAGGGTTGTCAAAATTAGCGGTAGCTTCAACAATTGCCCTGGCTCTTGCAGGTGGATCATCAGACTTGAATATCCCTGATCCGACAAATACTCCTTCAGCGCCCAGCTGCATCATAAGGGCTGCGTCCGCCGGAGTGGCGACCCCGCCGGCTGCGAAATTAACCACAGGAAGCCTACCTTCTTTAGCCACCCATACAATTAGCTCATATGGAGCCTTCATATCCCTGGCAATTGCCATAAGCTCATCGTCACGCATCCCATGAAGTCTACGAATCTCACTCTGAACACGTCTCATATGTCGGACAGCTTCAACTACATCCCCTGTCCCTGCCTCACCCTTTGTGCGCATCATAGACGCCCCTTCCGCAATACGGCGAAGCGCTTCTCCGAGGTTACGGCATCCACAAACAAAAGGGACTTTAAATTGGTGTTTATCTATATGATGCTCTTCATCGGCAGGGGTCAAGACTTCGCTTTCATCTATAAAGTCCACTCCGAGGGCTTCCAGTATTTGAGCTTCAACAAAGTGACCGATACGGCACTTAGCCATGACAGGGATCTCCACAGCTTCCATAATGGAGTGAATTATGTCCGGATTGGACATTCTCGCAATCCCACCATGAGCCCTTATGTCCGCAGGCACTCTCTCCAGCGCCATTACTGCGACGGCTCCTGCGTCTTCAGCTATTTTCGCCTGTTCAGGAGTGGTGACATCCATAATCACGCCGCCTCTGAACTTCTCTGCGACAGCCATTTTTGCTTCAATCACTGATTTGTTCCCCATCTTTGCGGTCCCTCCATTGGAATTTAACTTCCCCTTGTCATTTTACTACAGTGAGAGTGTTAGAACAAGGTTATAATTGTAGTTATATTGTAGTTCCGGTTCAAATCAGGCTTAGTTTAGACTTAAAATCCTAGATCATACAAACCCTCTTCACCTGTTAAAGACTGCTTATCGCTGTGTCTAATCTCCTTAGAGCCTTCTCTAAGGTGGAACGGGGACAACCGATGTTCATTCTGACAAAGCCTTCTCCCCCGCTCCCAAAGGAATAACCCTGGTTAACCCAAAGCCCGGCCTTCTCCAGCATAAACCCTTCTAAACTGTCATTATCCATTCCGAGTTCTCTGCAATCCAACCAAGCCAAGTATGTACCCTCCGGTTCCGCTGTCTTAATCTGCGGAAGCCTGGCATTTATGTACCCTATCAGGAAATCCCGGTTGCCTCTTAGATAGTCCAAGAGCGCATCCAGCCACTCATCTCCATAAGTATATGCAGCTTCAGCTGCTATGCCTCCGAAAATCGTCGCCCGCTTCGGGAGGATTGTGTTGGCATACTCCCGGCGTATCCTAGCATTGGGTATTACCAGATACGCTGTGTTCAACCCTGCCAGATTAAACGTCTTACTGGGAGCAATAGATGTAATGGTATTTTCAGCGAATTCATCACAAATTGAAGCTAAGGGAATATGCTTGTACCCCTTGTATATAATGTCACAATGGATTTCGTCTGAAATTACGACGACCTCATTCTCCAGGCAAATATTGCCAAGCCTGGTCAGCTCTTCCTGAGTCCAAACCCTGCCTACAGGGTTATGAGGATTACAGAGAATCAATGCCTTCGTCCTTGGATCCCTTGCCTTTTCTTCAAGATCAAGAAAATCCATTGTATAACGCTTGTTTTCATATTTAAGCTGATTATTCATCACATGACAACCACTGTCCCTGATAGCTCTGAAAAACGGGGCATAAACCGGGGATTGAAGGATAACCTTGTCTCCCGGACGGGTAAGGACTTGAAGAATCTCACGTATTCCCGGCATAACACCGGGAGTAAACACTATCCATTCCCGCTCCGTTGTCCAGTTATGTCTACGGCTGACCCAATCTATCACTGCTTTATAAAGGCTGTCCGATTCAGCTGTGTAACCATAGACACCGTGTCGAGCCCTTTTTTCTATCGCGTCCCGTACCTCGCGAGGGGACTCGAAATCCATATCCGCAACCCACATGGGAATTACATCGTTATCCCGCAAATCCCATTTGACAGAGCCTGTACCGCGCCGTTCAACTCTCTTGTCAAAGTCAAAGTAAGATTTCATCAGTGGAACCTCCATAGTATATGTATCTACGCTCTTATGTGAAACACTAATTCTAATCTATACCCTGACAATACGATTAGCAAGTAGCAAGAGCATGCTGCCTCAGTCTTATTCCAAAGCAATATCGGACACAAATCAAGAGAAAGTCACGGTATGTCTTGAATGTATGTTATCTTTTGGATAAACTGAAACTGTAGCAGTGCTTTCTGAGGATACAGAAGTTATACAAATCTTATAATTAATTTTGGGAGGGTTACCGAAATGCCTAGCTCATTATTTAGCATTTTGTGGATGATCATAATAGTATCAAGCCTCCTCTCCCCCCTGTTTGACAGAAGAAAAACAGATCTCGCTCGGGTGAAGCTTCTCAATTCTCTGTCGCGCAAGAGAGGCTCGCGGGTGATTTCAATGATCCATCGGATGGAGGCCGTTAGTTTCCTGGGGATCCCTATCTCCCGTCATATTGATATTGAAGACTCAGAGCAAGTCCTAAGAGCGATAAGACACACACCGAAAGATGTACCGATTGATATCATACTCCATACACCCGGAGGCTTGGTGCTGGCTGCAGAGCAGATTGCAAGGGCTATAGCAAGCCATGAAGCAAAAGTTACAGTGTTTGTACCCCACTTCGCAATGTCAGGCGGTACGCTCCTGGCACTTGCAGCAGACGAGATCATTATGGATGAACATGCAGTTTTAGGTCCCGTAGACCCTCAGCTTGGCAATTATCCTGCAGTATCCATTTTGAAAGCTATTGAGCAGAAGGATAAGAATTCGCTGGATGACAGCACACTGATACTTGGCGATATGGCAGCGAAAGCCATGGTTCAAGTATACGAAAGCGTCCATAACTTGCTTCTCTCGAAATTCCCTGAGGATAAAGCCGAAGAGATTGCAAGAACCTTGACGGAAGGTCGTTGGACTCACGATTATCCGATTACATGCCAAATGCTTCAGGATATGGGACTCGCTGTCTGCAACGAGATGCCGGCCGAGGTGTATCGACTTATGGAGCTTTACCCGCAACCTGCTCAGCGCAGGCCTTCTGTCCAATATGTCCCTGTGCCTTTTGAGAGAAAATCCCCGACATCTCCGTCTCGCGGAAAAGAGGGATAACACAAAACATACGAGACAGTTTAGGGGACACAAAAAAGCTCCTTTTTGACACAAAGCAAAAATAAATGTGGTGGAGACGAGGAGATTCGAACTCCCGACCTCGTGAGTGCGATTCACGCGCTCTCCCAACTGAGCTACGTCCCCACCTTAAGATTATCTTGCATTGTCCATCGCTCAGATACTAGCATATCCCGCTGCTCGAAGTCAAGAGCGGCGAATGGGGCGCATCGTTGGGAACAGAATTACATCTCTTATTGAGTCTTGGTTAGTAATGAGCATCACTAACCTGTCAATACCTATACCCATACCTCCTGTGGGAGGCATACCGTGTTCAAGAGCAAGCAAGAAATCCTCATCCATCATATGGGCTTCTTCGTCGCCCTTGTCGCGGAGCGCGACTTGCGCCTCAAACCGTTTTCGCTGGTCAATCGGGTCATTTAACTCACTGAAGGCATTAGCCATTTCACGACCGCCGATAATCAACTCAAACCTATATGTATACCGAGGATCGTCCTTTCTCCTTCTGGCCAGTGGCGATACCTCTATAGGATAGTCTGTGATAAAGGTGGGGCGTATCAGTTCCGGTTCAACCAGCTGGTCATAAATCTCGGCCAAGACAGCCCCACGCGAACTGTCCTCTCCTATTTCAACCCCGAGAGAGTCTGCAGCCTTCTTGGCATCGCTATCGGTTTCAATCTTCGTAAAGTCTACACCTGTATGTTCAAGCACTGCGTCAACCATAGTCAGCCTGGGCCATGGCGGCGTAAGATCCACCTCTTGGTCCCCACACATTACGATCGGAGTCCCCAGCACCTTAGTTGCCACATAGTGAATGAGATTCTCGGCAAGATTCATCATATCCTGATAATCAGCATATGCTTCATAAAGCTCAAGCATGGTAAACTCAGGATTGTGCTTAGTGGATATGCCTTCATTTCTATACACACGGCCAATCTCGTAGACTTTTTCAAGCCCACCCACTATCAAACGCTTCAGGTGCAGTTCCAAGGCAATTCGCATATAAAGATCAATATCAAGGGCGTTATGGTGCGTAATGAAAGGTCTTGCACTGGCGCCTCCGGGAATAGTGTGCA
>JAKPFY010000227.1 GCA_029551185.1 Bacillota bacterium | reverse complement strand
CTTGAGAATTCTCGGCCTTGTTCAGCCTGCTCAATCCACCCAGTTTATTCTTGCAGGGGGCTTAAGGGGAGCAGGGGACACCAAATGGCCACTGTATTCTACTGCCATAGGCGTATGGGTATTCCGGGTGGCAGTAGGATACCTGCTTGCAGTGGTCATGGGAATGGAGCTTGTTGGCGCTTGGATGGGGATGGCAGTCGACCAGTTGGCCAGATCAACGATTATAGCCTTCCGATTTAGAAGCGGTAAGTGGAAGATGGCAAAAGTCTAGCGCAGAAATTCTGTAATGTATAGAACGTGCAAATATGTCCCAGGCCTTGACAAATACAAACTTGGAGCATATTCTAAAATATGGAGGGAAGTCTCTGGTGTTACCTAATCGACTTCTTAATAATTCGAAAACTCCGCGAAGGGAGATGATGAGGTTGGATGCCGACCCCGGAGGTAGTAGGGTCAGGTTTATAATCGATGTGTTCTTACATGGCATGCAACACCCGTCACTTGTGTCTCCCGGAGAGGGGCTCTCCTGATTCCATTTGAGTCTTATGCCCCTGCCCGGTCTTTTGACGGGCAGGGGTATTCTTTTGTTAAGCAGGCGTACCCTTAACTCCAGGGAGACATGATTCAGGCTTATGCGTGTCAAGAACGTAAACTGCGCTCCGAAAGATGAACCAATGTCTTGCATGGAGGAAAGGAGGGACGTCCGTGTCTAACGAACTTACAACAAACGTTCAAGATCTTATGCTTCAAAGAGATTATCTGGGAATCAAAAGAATCCTGGAAAAGAGTCACCCTTCCGATATCGCCAAAGTGTTGGCGGATTTGCTTCCTGACGCTGCAGGGTTCGTATTTAGGCTTCTCCCTAAAGATCTGGCAATCGATGTTTTCGACTTCATGGACGTAGACGGCAAGCAAATGCTGCTTCACTCGCTCAGCAGTGATATGGTAGCAACCATCCTTAATGAAATGAGTCAGGATGACAGAACGGAGCTGTTTGAAGAGCTGCCTGCGAAGGTCGTAAAGAAATACTTGTCTTTATTGTCTGAGAAAGAGCGTCAGGTAGCCAATATGCTTTTAGGCTATCCGGAAGACTCTGCCGGAAGGCTTATGACTACTGCGTTTGTGGATCTCAAGGAGCATCAGACTGTTGATGAGGCCCTGGCTCATGTTCGGGCTACCGCTCCTGATAAGGAAACCATCTATCATCTGTATGTAATATCAAAAGACAGAAAGCTCTTAGGGGGGCTCTCTCTACGAGAGCTGATTCTTGCGCCGGGATCGAAACTGATACGCGACATAATGAATCCTGAGATAAAAAAGGTCTCCACAGACACCGATCAGGAGGATGTAGCCAGGATATTTGAAGACTACGACCTTATCGTCCTTCCGGTAGTTGACAGTGAGGGGCGTCTGGTAGGTATTATCACTCATGATGACGTCTTAGACATTGTTCGGGAAGAGGACACAGAGGACATTCACTTAATGGGAGGTCTGGGCGCGCCTGAGGAGACCTATTTCAGCTTGAGTATAGCGGAGGATGTAAAAAGACGCGGAGGATGGCTTGCATTATTGATTCTCTTGGAGAGTTTTTCCGGCAATATCCTGAAGACATACTCAGCCTCGTTAGAAGCGGCCATAGCTCTCTCGTTTTTTATTCCTATGCTTATTGACACAGGGGGCAACGCAGGTACGCAGTCATCCACTCTGATAACGCGTGGTCTTGCCACCGGGGAGATTGACAAAAACCATAGCAGAACCATACTCCTACGGGAAATGATAACAGGTGTTATTTTAGGGGTAATTCTCGGAGCATTTGCTTATGTCAGAGCATATTTCATGCAAGGGGATCCGATGATTGGCTTTGTAGTTGGTATTTCCTTATTCGTAGTGCTTCTCGTTTCTAATCTGGTCGGAGCTCTGTTGCCTCTTCTTGCTATGAAACTTAAGTGTGACCCTGCGGTAATGGCCGGTCCTTTTCTTACAACTATTGTAGACGTAGTCGGCCTTATGGTGTATTTTGAAGTTGCCAGGGTAATAATGGGTTTAGGGTGAAATGAGAAAGATTTCTTTAGGGAATAGGGCTCCTTACATGCACATAACATGTGGTAAGGAGCCTTCTTGTGGTCTTGAGGCTGTAAAGAACTGAGATGGGGTGGCGGAGTGTTAATAGTCACCAGGCGCCGGCTTCTGCTGGCATTGGCGTTTGTGGTATGTGTTGCAGTGGGAATGGGGTTTGTCTTAGGCCGAAGCATTGAACAAGGGAGGAATCAGCCTTTGGCCCGGGAATCTGAAGAGGCGGAGGAGAAATCCGTCTCCCACGTTCCTGCTGCCGGCAAGACAGTGACAGATGAACCTGCTGAAGGAGAACGCTCAGCCGATGACATTGACAGAAAGGGTGTTGCCACCGGTGACTCCCCCCGTGATCAGGCAGTGACGGATTTGACTTCAGCGGATAAAGCCGTTGCTGATAAGGAGGTCCCGGATGAATCTCTTATTGATGAGCCGGTCACTGAAATGATTGCCATAGTGCCTAAAGTCAAGATGCCCATATTCTACGTGGAAACTAAAGAACCTGTAGTTGCTCTGACTTTTGACATAAGTTGGGGAGAGCAGCAAGTCTTAGGAGTCTTGGAGATTCTTCGTGAAAAGAATGTGAAGTCCACGTTTTTTCTTTCAGGCCCTTGGGCAAAACGCTACCCACATCTGGTGCAAGAAATAGCAAAGTCCGGCCACGATATCGGGAGCCACGGAGACGCCCATGTGGATTTGAGCCATTACTCCAGGGATGACGTGGCGAAAAACATCAGCACCGCCCATGAAGACATTCTCGCTTCTGCAGGGAGGGTTTCGCCCTATTTTCGTCCTCCGAACGGCGACTATGATGATGTGGTAGTGGATACCGCCAGGTCTTTAGGGTATGAGACAGTGATATGGGCTGTTGATTCGTTGGATTGGAAGAATCCGGGAGTGGATTTTATGGTCGATCGCGTTCTCGGGCGCGTGTTTCCCGGGGCTATTGTCCTCATGCATGCCAGCGATTCAAGCAAGCAGATTAAAGAGGCTCTTCCGATTATAATAGATGGCTTACGTGAGAAGGGTTTCAGGTTGGTTCCTCTGTCTGAACTTACAAGGCTTGGAACTCCTGCGCGCAAGGATCCCAGGTAAACAACAAGGAGGATTAACAACCATTGATATTTGGCGCATATGGCTGAATATAACGGCAGAGGATGCCTATATGGCTTTTCGTGGCGCACTCTTCCGGGGATGTAATGAGTCTTTGCAACCTGAAGTCAAACCTCCTAAAACCTTTGGAGGTAACGATGTTTTCAATAGTGGCTTCCGCGATTTTTACCGGGTGTGTGCCGCCTATGAACACTATTTCCGCTTTGGTTCCCGGCCTTATTTCACCTGTGTTTACGTGGACGAGGACTTCATAGGAGATTTCACTGGGCCTGTAGGCGAGATGGTACATGCTTCCCACGCCAAGGGTCCGTAGGTTGTCTACGGTCCATTGGATCTTGACCGCCATCTGTAATACTCTTTCTTCCTGCCCTTCGTGCTCCACTTCCTGTCCCTCGTATTCTATTGGAGGCGTCTGCCTGGCGTAGTAACTTGCGAATTGCTCTGCCTTCGACATTTCGAAAAGCCTCTCTGGTAACACGATATGGAATTTCGTCTGTACTTGTGCGGATAGTTCGCGTGCACCGGGAAACAGCGCAAGCTTAGTGAGGTTACGTTATTCCGACGAGATGACGTGAATTGCTGCAAAGCCTCGTGAAACATAGCAATGCAATACGATAATATGCTATGATATTATGTAATCTTAAGCAAATCCAAGAGAGCTGAAGCGGGCGGTCGGCTCCATGGGAGTATATGACAGGCCTGCGAAAAGAAGGCTAAAGGTTGCGGGAGGTAGGAGAAACATGATAACGCTAAAGGATATTCAGGCAAATCCTACATTTCAGATTCTCATTCGGCGAACTAATGAATACCTATCACAACTTGGCTATACTGAACATGGCTTACGCCATGTTACTTATGTATCGACAATGACAGCATACATCCTGGAAACGTTAGGTTATGATGAACGCACTGTCGAGCTGGGTTCGATAGCAGGATACTTACACGACATCGGCAACATGCATAATCGCAAGTACCACGGGCCTACCGGTGCTAATATCGTATATGTCGAACTCCGCAGACTAGGGATGCCTCTGGAAGAAATATGCGAAATAACTACAAGCATTGCCAATCATGAGGAAGAGATCGGTGTTCCGGTAAATCCTATATGTGCAGCCTTGGTCATCGCTGATAAGAGTGACGCGCATAGGACCCGCGTGGGCAGGAAGACATGTCGTGACATTCATGATAGGGTTAACCATGCGATAACTGATTCTTCTCTTGTGGTAAACAGTGATAATTCTACGATTACGCTAAAACTGGCTTTTGACACTACAGAATGCCAGATCATGGATTACTTCGCCATTTATCTGACGAGAATGGAGATGTGCCAACAGGCTGCAACTCTGTTAGGGTGTACGTTCAGGCTTGTCATAAACGGCCTCGAGCTTATCGGCGAGTCTTCCACTGTTACTACGCTTAGGCCTGCTGCAGGCGAAGGACTCGCCGGGCAGTAAGTATTGCAGCACATATCCTGCAGTCAATCCCACAAAGAACCCTGTGGCGACTCCGGTAATGAGCAAAGCAGGTAGATAGCTCAATATGGCAGGTGTTCCCAGGATGATGCATGCGACAGCAAGTTGCCCGATATTGTGAGCTACTGCCCCGAGTATGCTGATTCCGCTCAGTCCAAGGACATGCCGGAGTCGTCTCTCGGCAAGGGACATCACCAGTGTGGCCAGGACGCCGCCTACAATGCTAAATGCGAAGCTGCTCAACCTTCCTGATAGCAATGAAGCCAGAAGCGTCCTAAGTGCAACTACGAGCAGCGCATCGCCCGGACCTGAGAGGACAATGACAATCAGAGTTACGATGTTGGCAAGACCTAACTTAGCCCCGGGCACAGGTAGGGGCTGAGGAATCATGCCTTCAACAGTATGTAGGATGAGGGCCAGAGCTACAAGAAGCGCAATCCGCGTCATCCTTTGAGTTTTCCCTATCCCATCATTGTGACCTTCCAGTGTTTTCAACTCCCTCATCACGTCGTTCAGCAGGTCTAAGATTCTTAGTATGTGACTGCGTCGAGACGGGATCCCGGGTCGCGACCGGTTCCGCTGCCTTCAATTCGCACTACGATTCTATTGGGTAAACATACTATGGCCTGTCCGGACCGGCTAATCCAACCGGATCTCACGCAAACCTTGTCCGGGCAAGTGGACTCTATTACCCTGACTCTACCGGTTTCCAGGAGTTCTAATGTAGCTTCGCTGCCTGCTCCTGCCGGAATCCTGACTATCAGTGAGCCTGAAATCTCGGAAAAGGGAATAATATGGGTCATCTTGCCATGAACCTCAACGACCACTGAGTGCCCGGTGTCGGAGAGCGGGTTTTCCCCCTGTCTTCCCGGAAGAGATGCTGCGAAAAGGACAATAGCAGCCAGCACTATCAAGCCGGCAAGTATGAGATCCGATAGCTTCAGAATTTCCTTGGTGATTGGTTTACGCATGTCCAATGCCACACATTATGTTATGTTTCATATGTACATACATAATATCTTATGGGGTCAATCTGCGCTATGGGGAAACAGGCTTGTTCGGAAGGGAAGCCATAAGCATCAGGCGCAGAACCTGCGAAATTATCGATTCTGCGCCCGATGGGGAAAAGGACCTGAGCCATCAGCTACCGGTGGCACCCAGGCCATTGGTATCAGATGAGCCGTTAGCGTCCTTTTGGGCTTTTTGCTTGTATTCCTCACTGCGATGGTCAGTAACGTAGAAACCCGATCCCTTAAAGATAATACCGACATTTTTGCTGATGAGCCGTCTGACAGGACTGCCGCACTTAGGACAGCGTGAGAGAGGCTCATCCGACATGCGTTGAAACTCCTCGAATTGACCGCATTTGTCACACATATACTCGTATGTTGGCATGTCGCGATAATCCCTCCTCAATAAATGTGGCGCATTCAGGCGCCATATGCCATTCGCCCGTCCTACGCCACTTAGGTACATTTACAATTGCATATCTAATTATATAATATATGCTTGTCCGGTTCCGCTGTCAATATCAACGAACTGCCGGACGCAGGAATAATGCCTCACGCTGATAAGAGGCGATAATCCACTGTCGCTCGTTCAGGCGTTCGTCGAGGGGCGGTGTCGAGACCCTCTTTCTGGCGATATCACGAAAAACGCGGCCCGGAACCCTAGATTGAAAACGACATTTTCACTGCACAGAGACCGTCCATAATGATTTCCACAACCCATATGCCCGGAAGAGCACAGGGAGGCGGTACAGCCCACCCGGGAGTCCGGTGTAAGGGAAGGCTTGATGCAGTTGTCAGCAGCGAGCCTGGTTCCGGTCTGAGTTGAGGCAGCTCCTCCTCGTGGTAGAGGATCCCATCCGGTCTATACCACCTTATAGTCTGATAATGGCATGAGTCATCTTGAATGTTCCACATAACCCAAGCGATAACTTGGACATCTTCTGATGAGTAGTTCCATCTTGCCGTTACAGGCGTCCCACGCATGTCTAAGGCCGGACAGAGGACCGCCTCGATTACGGAGGGGCTGTAAACGCGGGAATATGGGACGAGTCCGATTTTGGGGATATCACGTGACCCAAGTGTAAGTATTGTTTCAATGGAATGATGGTTAGGCGAACCTATAATTATATCGTAATCACCGGGTGGGATATTCATTTTTTCAAGTGCAGCGAGACTGTAAGTCTTGCCTTCAAAGACAATGAAAGCGTCATCCACGGCCTCACCGGACCAGGAATCGATGAACGGATTTTCGCAGCCGGCTACCAGGAGCCCCACGACGATTATGGAAAGAAGTGCGATAAGACGCTTAAGTGTCGCATTCATGGGAAGTTATCTCCTTTCAAAAACGACAATCTGAGGGCATTAAAAACCCGTCACATGGCGTGTTGCAGTATGTCATAGCATGATAAGAGCATATCAGAGCATACCGGAGGGTATTGAAATTAGCGTCAATATATGAGACAATACCCGCTATAAGCAAATACTAACATTATCGACACACTAAGGCAAGGCTTGAAATGAAGGCCTACCGGACACGAAAGACAGAAATGAGTAAGATAGTAATTGGCGGGAAGGAATTCATGTAAACTTGCCGAATGTAAAAGTTGCAATTGAATGAAAGTGATGTATTATCAAAATTCATTAGTAGACAGTCGATAATGTAGAAGAATCAGGAGGTTGAGATTATGAGAAGACTTCTACTGTTAGGTGCTGTTGTGTGTCTTGTCCTTGTTATGGCTGTTCCTTCACTGGCTGCCACCGCCCAACTGGTCATGGCGACAGGTGGCACCGCAGGCACTTACTATCCCCTGGGTGGGGCAATGTCCCAGATTATCAATTCAAGGGTAAAAGACGTCAATGTCAGTGTCCAGAGTACCGGGGCTTCTGTGGCGAATATCAGGATGATCCAGAACGGAGAAGTCGACCTGGCGCTGGTCCAGACTGATATCGCGGATTATGCGTGGAACGGGACTGAAATGTTCAAAGACGACGGGAAGTTGCAGAACTTTTCGGTTATAGCGTCCTTATATCCTGAGTTGATCCAAGTGGTGGTGCGGGCGGAATCCGGTATTGAGTCCATCGCTGACCTGAAGGGGAAGAAGGTTTCGGTAGGCGCTCCCGGTAGCGGGACTGAAGCTAACGCAAGGCAGATCCTGGAGATTTACGGTCTTACATATAAGGATCTGGCCCAGGTACAGTATTTGAGCTTTTCAGAGTCCGCTGAAGCTTTCAAGGACAAACACATTGATGCGTTTTTTGTTACTGCAGGCATACCTAATGCAGGCATACAGGATACAGCTACGATGCATAAGATACAGATCCTCGCCGTTCCTGATGACATGTATAAGAACCTACACAACAAGTACGGGTTTTATGGCCAAGCCCTAATTCCGGCAGGGTGCTACATTAACCAGACTGAGCCTGTCCGGACTGTCGCTGTACAGGCTGTGCTTATCGCACGACGGGACCTGGATGCAGATGTTGTATATGAGATGACTGCAGCCTTATTCGAAAACCTTCCTGAACTTGCCACAGCTCATGCCAAAGGGAAAGAGGTAAGCCTCGAAGGAGCGCTGACCGGAGTCAGCACACCTCTGCACCCCGGCGCTGAAAAGTACTTTAAAGAGAAGGGTATTGTAAAGTAACGGCGAATAGCGGTGAACATATAACGCCTGGGCCTATTCAGGAATCAAGAGGAGGCCGCGCTTATCAGTCGGGCGTGCTCAATTAGAATGTCAAGGCACGCCCGGCTGTTGGAACGAGCGCCACATCTGTCATGAGGACTCAAAACTTCGGAATTGCCGTACTTATTGTAGCAGCTGTTTTATTGATTCCCATCTTTTCCCCGTGCCTGGCCCTTCAAGTAGAGGAAATGCGTTCCGGAGTCAAACTGTATCAGGCGCCGGTGAAAGAGGGGGATGAATTCGTTATAGAGTTTGTCCACTCTGTTGAAAGGACACCTGTTAAAGAAATCTTTAAAATTGAGCAAGATTACAATATATACCTTGTTGGGACAGAATATGAATCCTTTGGGGCCGGATTGCCTACTATGCCTTGCGAAGGGGAGGAGTCGGTCCTTGAAGGCGGAAAAATCCGTATCACCGGGATACGCCGAAAACTTGAACCGTTTCTGGTTGCTGTGAGCCATGTCCCCGGCCATGTCCTTACTGTGGGAGGAGAAGAAGTAGTATTGGCAAGCCTTGCTGAGCCTGGGACCGGCCTTCGGATAAGAGTGGTCCGTGAGCCTGCTGTGGTACGTTTTCTAGGGAGGAGATATGAGTGGATGAGAAGACAGAGCTGAAGAACACCACAGACGCAGAGGTAGACGCCTATGAAACCGTAAGTGACAAGGAAATTGAAGAGATTCTCATGAAGTATGACAGGGAGTCAGCTTATCGAAGAATCCCGGGTGTTTTTTCTGTAGTCGTCTCCGTAATCGCAATCGCGTTTTCACTGTTCCAGTTGTATACTGCGGCTTTCGGTGTGCTTCCTGCGCAGATGCAAAGAGCGGTTCATCTGGGTTTTGGGGTGGCGTTAACATATCTCCTTTATCCGGCTACACGAAAAGGAGCGCATAAACTTGCATGGTACGATGTTGCCTTAGCCATTCTGGGCGTTCTTGTCATGAGTTATCCTGTATGGAATTTTCATTCCCTTCTTATTCGGGCAGGGGCTTACACCAAACTGGACATAGTAATCGGGGCTATCGGAATTCTGATAGTGCTGGAGGCTACGAGGAGAGTTGTCGGCATTCCCATCCTTATAGTGGTTACAGTTGCTTTGGCTTATTGCTACTTCGGACGGTATATACCCGGATTCTTTCAGCACAGGGGCGCTTCTTTGCAAAGACTTGTAAGTCACATGTTTTACACTACAGAAGGGATATTCGGCATTCCTCTGGGAGTGTCATCTGTATTCATATTTCTTTTCATACTGTTTGGGGCATTTCTTGAAAAGACAGGGATTGGTCAGTTTTTTATTGATATTTCCAATTCCATCGCAGGGCATGCAGCAGGCGGACCTGCGAAGGTTGCTGTTATCACCAGCGCGTTCGAAGGAACCGTTTCAGGAAGCTCAGTTGCGAACACAGTGGGATCGGGAAGCTTTACCATTCCCATGATGAAGAGATTGGGCTATAGACCTGAGTTCGCAGGCGCCGTAGAGGCAGCAGCTTCAACCGGTGGGCAGATAATGCCTCCTATCATGGGCGCTGCCGCATTCTTGATGGCTGAATTCATCGGGGTTCCCTATCTTCAGATAGTGAAATCCGCTATTATCCCGGCGCTTCTTTATTTTACCGGCGTCTTTATTGTAGTTCATCTTGAAGCTAAGAAAACAGGTCTAAAAGGGCTGGAGCGCGATGAACTGCCCAGGTTTTGGAGTATTATGCGTGAGCGAGGCCAGCTCTTTCTCCCGCTTGTGATTATTGTGTATTTGCTTGTTACAGGCAGCACTCCGATGAAGGCTGCTCTCTGGGGGCTTGTCGTCGCGGTTCTCTCCAGCTTCTTGTCGCCTGCTACCAGAATGAAGCGGGGTGATATTATATCCGCTCTGGAACAGGGGGCTCGAAATTCTCTGGGAGTTGTAATTGCTTGTGCAGCTGCAGGCATAATAGTCGGAACCGTGACCCTGACCGGGCTTGGGCTTAAGCTTGCCAACGGCCTGATAGAACTTGCCCATGGCCAGCTCCTGCCTACTTTGATGTTTACTATGTTGACTTCGCTTGTTCTCGGAATGGGAGCACCTACTACAGCCAACTATGTCATCACATCAACAATAGCTGCTCCTGCGCTATTGAAGCTAGGGGTTCCTGCTATCGCTGCTCACATGTTCGCATTCTATTTCGGGATAGTTGCCGACCTAACGCCTCCTGTAGCTCTTGCAGCCATGGCAGGCGCAGGTATAGCAAAGGCAAACCCCTTAAAGACTGCAGTTGAATCAACAAAGCTTGCGATTGCCGCGTTCTTGGTGCCATATTTCTTTGTGTATTCGCCTTCGCTCCTGCTTCTTGGGAATGCGTCCTGGTTATACACAATCAGAGTCGTAGCAGGCGCGCTTTTAGGAATGCTGGGCCTTGGCGCATGTGTGGAAGCCTGGTTGATTACAAACACCAAAGGCATTGAACGGCTTCTTCTTTTGGTAGGCGGTCTGTCTCTTATTCACCCCAGCTTGACTACGGATATTGTGGGAATCGTATGTATCGGTGCAGTGTACTTCATGCAGAAAGTACGCATGGCGCGAAAAAGCGCTCCAACGATTGCTTCTCCTTAGCGCAAAAGGCATGAAGCTACGTTGAAGGAATTGACAGGGTTTTGTCGAAGAGCTTTGTGGCGCATTCACTGATGGTATTCCTACAGTTAAGTGAGGGCTGTCAGTTTCCATGAAGTTCAACTTATATAACCTCAAATCTCACATTCTTGATTCAGTCTGGCTACGGGTGATGCATGTAATTTCCAGAACACCTCGTGGTCAGGCTGTTATTTTGTTAAGAACGAATGATGGTAGTATTACGGGCTAAAGTCGCCAGGGAGTACTCTGCTGCGATGAAAAGGAGGATGATACGGTGATTTCAAAGGAAGAACTATTGGCTAAAGCCAAGAAGCCTAGTGAAGACGCGATCCGACTCCACCGTTTCTACCGAGGGAAAACAGAGACAGCTCTGAGATGTTGTGTGCGAGACTTTCAGGATTTTGCAATTTGGTATACTCCCGGAGTCGCTGCGGTCTGCAAAGAGATTGCCGCTGATCCGGAACTTGCCTACACTTACACAAATAAGTGGAACACAGTCGCTATAGTATCCGACGGAACAAGGGTGCTTGGATTAGGAGACATAGGACCAAAGGGCGCAATGCCTGTCATGGAAGGCAAGGCTTTGCTCTTTAAGTTCCTAGGTGGGGTAGACGCTGTTCCTGTTTGCGTTGGCACGAAAAACCTGGAGGAAATCATCTCGTTCGTAAAATGGCTTCAACCGTCTTTCGGTGGGGTCAACCTGGAAGACATTGAGCAGCCCAAATGCTTCGAACTGCTCAACAGGCTCAGGGCGGAGATGGAGATTCCCGTTTGGCACGATGACCAACAGGGGACAGCTGCAGTAACTGTGGCAGGCCTCGTGAACGCTTTGAAAGTTGTAGGTAAAGAGATAGATAAGGTGAATATCACCATGGTCGGAGCAGGGGCGGCTAATGTGCGCACTGCTTGGATGATAATGGCAGCAGGCGCGGATCCGGAGAAGATTGTGATGTGTGACAGCAAGGGAACTCTTCATAAAGGCCGCACCGAACTGAAAGCGACTCACAAAGAAAAGTGGGAGCTGGCTGAACGCACTAACGGGAGAAACATCGTAGGCCAAGTTCCAGATGCAATGAAAGGCGCAGATGTGGTAATTGCCCTGTCGAAGCCCGGTCCTGACACAATTCATCCGGATTGGGTCCGAGGTATGGCAGAAGACGCTATCGTCTTTATCTGTGCAAATCCGGTTCCTGAGATGTGGCCTTGGGACGCGAAAGAGGCAGGGGCTGCTATTGTAGCTACAGGAAGGTCTGACTTCCCGAACCAGGTCAACAACTCGCTGGGATTCCCTGCAATATTCAGAGGGGTTCTTGACGTTCGCGCAAGAACGATAACAGATGAGATGTGCATTGCAGCTGCCTTCGAATTAGCCAAGTGCGCTGAGGACATAGGGCTTACCCCTGACTACATTATTCCCACCATGGAAGAGTGGGAGGTTTACCCGAGACAGGCTGCAGCAGTGGGCACAAAGGCAATAGAACAAGGCGTCGCCAGGGTTAACCTGTCATGGGATGAACTGTATAAAAACGCTGAAGTGACCATCAGGCGCGCGAGGAAGATGACAACCCTTCTCATGGAGGAAAGGATCATACCTGAGGCGCCTGAGGAATAATCTGTCCTTGTGGGCTCGACCTGAGAAGTAGGTAAAGAAGCAGAGGAGCGATGGGGTTTGAAGCTGTCAAGAGAGGTAATCGCTACCGAAGATAAGCGCAAGCTCCAGGATATCAGTGGGGAAGATGTTCTATCGTGTTACCAGTGCGGTAAGTGTTCTGCAGGATGCGCTATGACCCAAGGGATGGATCTCCTTCCCCACCAGGTCATAAGGCTCTTGCAGCTAGGGCAGGTAGAAGAGGCGCTGCATTCAAGAACCATCTGGGTGTGCGCGTCTTGCCTGGCCTGTAGCGCTCGTTGTCCGAGAGGTATGAGTCTCCCGAACGTGATGGAAGCCTTAAGATCCACATTCCTCCGTCCGGGGGATAGGTGCCTGAACCCTGCTGACATTCCTTACGAACTTTTGGAAATAGTCCCGGAACAGGCTTTGGTCGCAGCATTTCGAAAGTATACATAACGCAGCAACCTTGTGATGATTCCATCACTTAGAAAGCCGCTATGTGATCACTGCGGCAATCTGGAAGGTGAACTCCTGTGGTTTACTCGTACTTTCCCGGTTGTACACTTCGGGCTAAGGCGAAAGGGTTTGATTCGTCAGCCCTGGCTTCTTGTAAGGCTTTAGGTGTGTGCTTGGAGGAACTCGAAGAGTGGCAGTGCTGCGGTGCCACCTTTCCCCTCCAGATTGATAATTCCTTCCCACTGGTATCCCCTGCTCGCACCCTGGCTTCGGCCAAGAAGACCGGGCGCAAGCTTGTTACTCTTTGTTCA
>JAKPFY010000202.1 GCA_029551185.1 Bacillota bacterium | reverse complement strand
TAGACCTGGGAAACGGCCTGCACGACCTGATCCCAGTCTACATGTGCCAATACGTCGTGTAGAATGGTCGTGTGCACCGGGTATGTCTCATTCAGAAACTTCTGCAGTACCCCCTCCGCATCCAAATCCTGAAACTGCTCTTTGTTCTGTTTAATCTCCTCTGCTAATGTCTCCTTCAGCCACTCCCAATACTCCCTGTAGGCCGCCAATTCTTCATCCTTTTGAGTCACTTGGCTCATCTCCCTGTTCGTTTTCTTTCATCTCCAGAATCTTGTCGGCAATCCAACTCCATTCCACGTTCTCCAAGACCCCGCATAACAGGTCTTGGTAGAACCCTGGCCGGATGTCCGCTTTGACATTCCGAATCATCTGGTCAGCAAGCGTTTCTACCAGCTTTATCGTCCGCTGGTGTTGGTACTGCTCCTTTCTGGCCAGATCAATTGCATCCTCCCAGTCATATAATGACTGGATGATCTCCTTGTATACTCTCCACGTTAGCCAATCGCCTGGCCACTCCTTATCATCCCATTTGCCCAAGTCCATTTTCTTCCTCCTTTGGCACCTATATGGGTGCCATCAGTATATGGATGCCGCTTGAACCTACAGAGACTGCATCCGCTCTTGGATGGTGCAAGCCATCCGAGCAATTCCCTCTGGTGTGTCAGGCCATCCGAGGAGATAGGCCAGCGTCTCAGCCCGCTGGTAATTCTTGTCCCACAAGTCTCGCACCTCCTGCTCCGTCCCCTCAAACATAACACTTACGTCCACCAATTTCCCCTGCTCTGCTTTCACCCGCAGGGATGTCAAGGTTTCCCAGTAGGACAGGTTGTCAAGAACCTCATTAACCAGGCTTTTCGCTTCTCTGATTCCGTCATTCATCGTAACTCCTCCTGTTCTCTTTCGACACGATACTTATAGCTTATATACCGCAGATTGTCAAGTACTAAACCTCAAGGTTTGCTCAAGATTATTGGTGGTCTTCTCCTTAGCCAGCGTATGAACATCTCCCTGCCCTGCCCTGTCGTGCCTCGCCACGCACAGCCTTGCATCACCGCGCCCCGCCTTGAAGCCTATAGAAAGATAATGATAGCAAACGTCTCCTTGCCTAACCATGCATCACCATGCCTCGCCTTGCCAGACCTGACCATGCCCGACCCCGACCCACCTTGAAGCATCTGGAAAGGTTTATGAGAGCAAACGTCTCCTTGCCCTGCCGAGCCACGCCTAGCCAGACAACGCCCAGCCATACCATACCGTACCTTACCTCATCAAGCCATTCCTGGCCTCGCGTAACCATGCACCCGTCAACAAACAAGGCGTAGCGCCACCAATATGATGATGGCGCTACGCATTATCATTACTCCCAGTTCACTACGTAAAAACGACCGAAGCTTCCCTTCTTCTCCGGGCGAAAATCTAACAGACCGACAAGCTGCCCCGCCCGGTCAACGACCTCTCTAAGCTTATCCTTGGTAAATAGAGTGGTATCCCACTCTATCTGGAAAGTGAGACGCCACTCGTCTATCCTGGGGCGGTAACGAATAACACGACCTTTTGTCGCTGGCACCACCACAGGCCGAGCATCGATCTCGTAACATGTCTTGTTTAACGAGATCTGCTCGGGATTGATCATTACACAGGCTGCCACCGGACCTGCCAGCGACGCCCTTCCCTTTCCGACAATGTATTTTGCGGCGGCAATCAGGGACTGGCGCACGCAGACACTCGGAACGTATAAAATGCCTTCCTCGTTGCGGTAGGCAGCCACCTCCGCCTGCTCCTCTTTTGGCCGTTTATCTAGATTCGGTACCGGTTCCAGGGGAAACCGGTGCATGAGGAGCGGAGAACGACCCTCAATTGTACATTCGACAACACTTGCCATTGCCATTCTATTCGCCTCGCCTTCTTAGTGTTTAGCAGCTAATCTGCT
>JAKPFY010000179.1 GCA_029551185.1 Bacillota bacterium | reverse complement strand
TAGATACCGTATGCCTGTCTGTGAACAAGAGGAACCAGACCTTTTACCGGCGGAAACGCAGATGAAAACCGGAGAGGTAAAAAGAAGCACCAAGATTGGGAAGAAGACGCAACACTTAGTTCGCTGCCACCTGCATATGGGCTAAGAGGCATTACTTTGCCCTCATTTAATGGCTGAACCAAGTATTTATGAATGCTCGTGGGGTGCTTCAAAGCTATGCGTCAAATACGGCTCAAGACCAATCTTGAGACCTCGCCAGAGCGCATAAGCGACGAAACCCGCCCCTGTCGCCAAGGCTAATCCGGTTTTTGCGACGCCTGTCACAGGATCTATGCTCTCCGAAACCAAGCCCCTATCCATCGGCGCAGTGGTCAACAGTTTCACTGCTCGCTTCACTGCCTCGATATCACATGTGCCGACAGTCTCATACTCAGCTACTTCAGCAAGAATAGTATTTGCAGCAGCCATAGGCCACGGATGCGGTGAATGAGCAGACCCCGGTCCGCCAAACTCGCCGTCGAAGAAGTATTGGTTGTGCCAAGAGCGGATCCAACGCTGGGTATTCCTAAGGATTTTTGAGGTCTCTTCGTCATGGGGAAAACCGTAATGGCGAATTAGTTCCAAGCTGCCCGGGGGGTTATCGTAAGTCTCGTAATTCACACGACAGATTTTTATGGGTTCCAGGTCTACAGCCCAAGCATACATTGGTCCGAAAGGACCGTCCACTACACAATAACGACGTATGGCTTCTTCCAATGCCTTAGCATCCCTTAATAACTGATCCGCCACATGCGCATAATCACCGCCAAGCCTATCGAATACGGAAGATGCAATCATCCAGGCTTTCCAAAGGAGGACATTGGAGTAGGTCAAGAAAGGAAACTCCACGGGATCGTCAGACGGGTCCAAGAAAGTTCTGCACAGAACGGGTTTTCCCGAATCATCCCGGAGAAGCCATTTCTCTATTGCAGCTAAAGTCCTTTGGATGCCCTCGATTATGCCAGGCACATCAAGGACTGTATAGTCTCCCGTAGCATCCAAGTAAGTCCCCGGCCCAATGATATGAGCAGCAGCCTCATCCAGCTCAAACCCGGGATAAAGCGCTGTCCCGTCCATGTAGAGGGCGTGGTCCCCGACGTTCCGCGTGCCTATTCGCGTTGAATAGAGAAGCACATCCCTTGCCCTCTCTGCATCAGTCAATACCAGGGCAGGCATGGACCATAACAATACATCCCGCGCCCAGAACGCTGCACTCACATAGTACCTGGGGCTTCTTGACGTCACAGCCACCAAAGACTCAGAATCCAGAGTCTTGCCTGTTGCAAAGAAGTAATTAAAGAGCAGGTTTCTATTGACCACACTCTCCGGTTTACCGAGGAGTTCGTCGTTGCCTGCGATTTCGTGGGAATTCTCAAGCCCGCATCCATGAGAGCATTTATCCTGATTCTTGCTGCTGTTTATGCATTTTGCCCGGGGCGGGAAATAACGCCTGCGCATCCTGAGCCACGCATAGGTCCTTTCCTCAAGTTCCTTCCAACCCACTCGTTTCAGATGGACACCTGTAGTGCGAGCCCCGTCAGCTTCCCTGTTGAACGCGACGTAGTAGGCACAAGTCACCTTGTCGCCGGGAGCAAACTCTCTGTCTGCGGAAACCTTTACCCTACAAGGATCGTCTGATGAGTCCTGTATGTCTATGCTGTCAAAGCCCAAAGATGAGTTAACGGAAAAACCGAACAGCGGTAAAGGTCCCATAGCCTCAGCCACTACACTTTGAGTCCACCTGTCATACCTGCATGAACGCGTGCAAGATATCGGACGGGACGTGAATACCCGAAATATGCCGGCACCCCATGTGCATACAAGACCCATCTTTGCCTGGACTGTCATTGTCCGGGCTTTGTCTTGTCTGTTGAGTTCTATACTGTTATGTGTGGCTGCGCTGTCATCTCCGGCTGTATATGTAGTCATACTCTCATAACGTTGACATTCGGGCCTGTCCAATTCAAGGATATAACAAAACCCCTTCTCATCAGGCGGCGCCACAATACGCAAACCAAGCCTGATAGGGCCGTCGGGAACGCCGGGCAAATCCCAAGTGAATTCGGGCACCCAATCCCATTTCAGTTCTATCTTGGGACGCACCCTTCTAAGATCTATTTGCATCCCGTTCCATTCTAAGAAAGGCATGATAAAGGGGATTTCTTGAGCAGCAGTCTCCGGTGCATTTCCTCTCACTTCAAAAAGGGATGCTTGAGCCTCGTGCAAAAAGGTTACGCTCATGATCATCCCGTACTCATCAATTTCAGGCAGAGATACGTAATCATTCCCGGTCACGATAACCGGCGTGTAATCCCGGATAGGCTCGGGGACAGTCTTGATACGCTTTGACATGGTTTCAACCTCACCCTTTAAGAAGCTGTTTTTCCATAGCCACCCATCTGCCCTGAATGATGCCTATGTTGCTCATCACCGGCTTAAACAATAGCGTTTCAATTCTACCATCTAAGCAATTTAACGAAAAGAGGTAGCAAGTGTCAAAGTATTTCTGATCTTATTACATGCAGGATGACCGTAAAGGAAAACTCAGTCTCGTTTTACCGCGTGCGCCCTGCATCAATAAGTCTTGAACGTGCTAGAAAGCAGTTTGCCTGAGCGTTCGTCAAGTCTGTCTCTGCTTCGCTGAGAGCTGTAATGGCAAGAGCGACATCCTGGTGGGTGGCAGCACCTGCCTTGTATTGAGTTTCACGCACACTCACAGTGATGGCGGCCTTCTCCAATGCATGCTTTGCCAGGGCAAGATAGGCCTCTGCCTCGAGTAAGGCATAGTATGCACCTGTAACCTCCATGACTATTGCCTCTTTGGTTGCAGCAAGGTTTTGCCGGGCTATAGCTACTGCGTTCTCAGCAGACTTTACACTGAGTTCAGCTGCATAGTCCTTTGACAGGGTTTTTGACAGGTCAATACTGACACTCCATGACCCGTCATCAGTAAGGCTTCCTCTAAGCGCAACTTGCGGAAGCAATCCGGAACGGGCTGTGGCAAGTTCAATCTCGGCGTTAGCTAAGTTCTCCTCAGCCAAAACCGGCTCTTGCCGGTGACAAAGAGCAAGACTTATGTACTCATCCAATGATAATAGCGTATCTTCTGTATATTCACCGACCGGCTCAAGGATAAGAGGTTCATTAAGATTTCGTCCAATTAGTCTGTTAAGAGACATCTCTGATATTTTCAGGGCATGGTATGCAGCGTTCACTGCTATCTCTGCCGATCTTACCCCTTGCTCCGCATCAACAAGATCCAGGTCACTTGCATTTCCCTGAATGTGCCTGCTCTCTACCATAGTAAAGTGTTGTTTTACTCTGGCAAGGTTCATCCGGGCAGCTTCAAGCTTGCCTGTATCCCGGATCACACCATGATACGCTGTCTCAAGGCTTGATCTTGCTTTGGCTATTGCCCTGCTTAACTCAAACTCAGCGTTTCTGACTCCGGTCTTCGCTAACCTCACCTGATCCCTGTATGATCCCCCGCCTGCACCTGAGACTCCACTTATACCTGTACTCCCTGTGGACGCTGAACTTTTCCCTAGGACAGGCAAGGAGATGCTAATCTTCCAACTGTCATTCCAGGCAGGGTTTTTGGACTCTTCCCCGTAGTATGAACCTTGCATAGAAAATGAAACAGTCCCGTCACCTATAGGCATAACAGCGCCCAGCCCTATACCGGAAGATACGTACTTACCGCCTTCGATAAACGGTGGCGTAGGAGCTTTCCAACCCCCTTCGAGAGGAGAAGCTTTTAAAGTCAATGAAGGAAGACGCGATGCCTCTGCTGCAATCAAGCGTAAATTCGCCAGTTCAAGGGCGCCTATTGCAGACAGAACACCCGAATCGCAAGCCAACGCAAGACCCAAGGCTTCATCATATGTCAGTGTGTCCTCATCTGATGCTAAAGCTTGTGAAGGAGAAAGCAGCAAAATAACGACTAAAGCAAACACCTGAAGAAGTATCCTTATTCTGATTCTCGAGTATCTATGTACACGGTTGCTATGTCCCGGCTTTGCAGCCTCAAGTATCCGCGTCATTGCAATCCTCCTATTTTGCCTCATCAGCGGGGTAATCCACGTAGTTTTTGTAACGTAGCCAAGCCATCTCATAATTCATGAAAGCCTGGAGTTCAGCAAGCTTGGCCTCGGTCAAGTTGACTTGCGCGCCCAAGAGAGTATTGGCTATTTCCATACCATACTCATATCGAAGTTTCATGATCTTGTAGTTCTCTTCCGCTTGGAAAGCGGCAGCTTGCGCCACCTCCATTGCTCTCTTGGCATTTTGGACTGCAAGATAAAGACGACAGGCCTCTATCTGCACACCTTGCTTCACCTGGTCAAATTGGAGACGGATTTTCTCTTCGGCATTCCTGTAAAGCCTCTTGGAGAGTTCAGGAGTGTAGTCATTATCTGAGAACTTAACCTCAAGCTCCGCGATTTCCAAGGCATCCCTTGTTTCTACAATCTCAGGACGGTTCGCAAGGACTTTTGCCAGATCCTCATCAAAGTCTATTTCTTCCCTGCCTTCTACCGCGAGCTTCGGAGCGCCGGTGGCGACGACTTTCGTATCAAGACTAAGACCTAATACCTGCTTGAGAGTAAGGGCAGCAAGCTCCAGGTCTCCCTCTGCAGACAGGGTTTCGGAAATTGCCCGCTGAAGCTGTAGTTCAGCTGATATTACCTCAATTTTGCTGGCGAGTCCGGCATCATACTTGAGCGTCACAATTCTTGCTGTATCCTTCGCCTGTTCCTCTGCTTTCCTTCTGATATCTAAGCGCATTTGTGCTGACAGCAATGAATAATATGCGCTATCCACGTCCAGCATGAGAGCCTGTTCTTTTGCAACAAGGGCTCTCGCCGTATTCCGCCTGGCGTTTTCCGCCTTCTTCACCGCTACCACAGAAGGCCTCATAAGCGCATCCGCCTGAGACATCTCAAATTGTATCTCAGCTGCGTCAAAATCCAGTTTCGCCATGGAATATGAGGCATTTCCGGAAAGAGCAAGCTTCCGTGCGTCGTCGAGGCCAAGCGCCAGCTCTTTTTCACCGGCATAAACAGGCGAGACTTGGCAAATCCCTGCTATACATGCTAATAGAAGAACCAGCTGTACCGCTGTCCTCAGTATTATGCCATATCTTCTTCCTCGCAACTTCGTTCCCTCCAAGCCTATTACACACAGCCTACGCTGCGGTTAATCATACTTATCTCTCGAATCTTTCCTTTTCCGGAAGCCTCGGGCAGTCTTCCCGCTGTCCGCGCGTAATCATTACTCAGTTTCTCCGCTATCTCTTATTGTTCTCCTAAGCAGCCTGTCTTCCTGCTAATCTCACCTGATCCCGATCTTTATAGTCCATGTAACCGGAGATGAGCACTACGTCACCTTCAGAAAGGCCGTATAATAGAGGTAAGCGTAAAATAGCCCCAACCTAGGATTATGCTATTAAAGATGGGACAAGCCTCACTCCCACTGTCGCTGTAAGAAGGAGATGGTCGATTTTCGATCACATCATTACCGGATGTCAACACCAATTACGGCTGGTATTCATATCACCTAATTCCGGCCTCCGCAGTCCATAATACGGCAACTTCCTGAACATAGAGTGAGGCCGATGAAGTGTGCTTCCACGCAGTCTTCTTCTGATGAGGGATTAATGGCATGATAGACTTGCAGAAACAGGAAGATGTGTTGATCCGATCTCCTAGGCGTCCCCTAGGATGTGGATTAGTGCTTCACAATGTGCACTATTGCTGGGCAAGGCAGGTGAGGCTAATGGAAAGCAAAAAAGCATTAATAAAATGCGGAAATCTACCAGCATTGGATCGACAGGGGAATCCTCAGTAAATCATTTCGCGTCTGCCTCTGATTTGGCCCTTCTGTACGCTTCATCAAAGTATACTCCGTCGATTTCAAATCCCGTAAACCCGACCCCCAGTCTCACGCAGGCAATTGCAGTATTGCCTAAGCCCATGAAGGGGTCAAGCACAATGTTAACCTTATCCAGACCATGCAACTGGATGCACATTTCAGGAAGACGAGGCGGAAAAGTCGCTGGATGAGGTCGTTCTTTGACCCTGCTCTGGATGGTCTCGTATGGAATAAACCACGTGTTGCCGCGGCATCTGAGGCCTTCTTTCGCAGCTTTCCATCGCTTGACATTGGATTCATCTTGATATGGCACACCAATAGCAAGCCTATCCAGGGACACGTCCCCTGACTTGGTGAAGTGAAAGATATATTCGTGGCAATCATTAACGAAGCGACGGCTGTTTATTGGCTTATAGTGGCCGATTGCCACATCGGACACGATAGTGCCGTAGTCACCGACATCTTCTTTGGCTATCGCAATGGACTTCACCCAATGGATCACGTTTTGCAGCCTGAAAATGGGCCTCAGGACTTCCGCTACCTCGAAAGGAACCCATGGATCCGTAGGTTTAGAGCCGATGTTCAGAAATAGCGATCCGCCATCAGACATGGCGTCTTTCACAACCCCGGCCCATTTGACTGTCCATGCCAAGTACTCATCCCTTGCAACAGTATCATCGTAAGCCCCGTACTCAATGCCAAGATTATAGGGAGGTGAAGTGACGACCACATCAACACTCCCTGGCTCAACAAGCTTCCTTATTCCCGGGATGCAGTCTTCCAGGTAGAAATCCAATACTACTTCGGACCCAGGATTGGATCTTGCAGATCTGAGATTGCACTCGTCAGATCCTGGATTGGCTTCCTTGACATCTGCTCCAAGATCAAGTTTATCGAATCCGAAATCAAGTTGGCCAAACCTAAGATTGGATTCACCGATCCTCGCGTCAGATATCGCGCCAGATCCGCCCTCTATTCTTATAGTTTCATGACGAAAAGCATCCGGCATTACCCCCGTGAGTCACCTCGCTTCATCTTACTATGAAGCTCCGCCTAGCTCCGTCTACTTGTAGAGCCCCTTCCGGACACAAAGCTTCAGTAATCTACAAACCTCCATCCAACCAGGTAGCTTTATCCGACCATTAGCCAACCAACAGCCATGGAACCGGAACCTCACCTAATCTCAAGGGCTTCGCGCCTACGTGTTGAAGACGCCATCCCTACGAGCTTCATTACCTCTGCGATGACCATGGGACTGAAACTGGCGATAGCAACCATTCTCCACTCTGCAGCCCCAAGAGGCACTGCATCAAAGATCTGAGCAAACCACGGCACCTCTATACTGATAAGCAGTAAGAGGGCTGACACTGCCACTGCAGCCAGAAGCTGTGGATTTTCCTTAGGTTTCGCATGCCATATAGGATGCCGTTCTGACCGCGAACTCAAAGCCCTTAAGAGCTCAGAGAATCCCAATACGGCAAAAGCAGAAGTCCTAGCTACCTCCAGTGGAGCGCCTGACTTAAGCAGTGTAACATAAGGCCAAAGGGTAGCAACGACTATAGCCATGCCGACTATAAACATCCTGATTGCTATGGATTTCGACAGGATGCCTTCTTTCGTATCCCTCGGCGGAATATCCATTATTCCTTCCTCTGACGGATCCATGCCAAGCGCAAGTGCAGGAAGCCCGTCAGTAACCAAGTTTATCATGAGGATTTGTACAGGCACCAGAGGATTCCCCAGCTTGGCCAAGATTGCTACAAAGAATATCATCAGCTCGCCGATGTTGCACGATAGGAGATAAATGATAGATTTTCTTATGTTCTCAAAAATGATCCTACCCTGTTCTATGGCTGCGACTATACTCGCAAAATTATCGTCAGTCAGCACCATGTCAGATGCGCCTTTTGCAACCTCAGTCCCGGAAAGGCCCATAGCCACTCCGATGTCAGCCGCGCCCAGCGCAGGGGCATCATTGACCCCGTCTCCCAGCATTGCGACAATTTCATCATGCTTCTTCAGAGCATGCACAAGCCTGAGTTTGTGCTCAGGAGACACTCTTGCGTAGACCCTGATATCCTTTGCAATTTCCTCGAGTTCAGCCTGATCCATCTTGTCAAGCTCGGCGCCTGTGACAATCCTCGCTCCTTCCTCAAACATCCCCAACTCCATAGCGATGGCCTGAGCAGTATGCGGATAATCACCTGTGACCATTACAGGAGTGACTCCGGCTTTTTTTGATACCTTTATTGCTTCCACAACCTCAGGACGAACAGGATCAATCATGCCGACAAGACCTACAAAAACCAGCCCGTTCTCTATATCTTCAGAACGTAGTTTTGAGGGCAAGCCTTCCAATCTCCTTGCAGCAAAACCGAGGACTCGCAGGCCGCTCCTGCCCATTTCGTCTACGAGCCTAAGCATGGATTCGATCCTTTCGTCTGAAAGCGGGCATATGTCATTACCGTCAAAGTAGAACGAACTTAAGGAAAGTAGAATGTCAGGAGCGCCTTTGACGAATGCGGCAACATCCCCGCAGGTCCACGGGCCCCAATCCACATTGAGGCGGTGGAGCGTAGTCATACGCTTCCTGTCCGAGTCGAACGGAAGCTCCCCTATACGTGGGAACAGCGACTGAGCGGTAGCCTTATCCCTATTTCCCTTGGCAGCCAGGGTTACAAGCGCGCCTTCGGTAGGGTCTCCCACGACAGACCAGATAGTAGTGGTCCCTCCTGCTGTGACCCCTTCCTCTTGTACAATTGAAGCATCGTTGCAGCCTGCAGCAATATCCAGCAGCCTCAGGAGCTCATGGTCAGCCTTCACTGCCTCTTCCCCCTCAACGAATTCACCCTGAGGGGCATAGCCTGTCCCGGTTACCCGGATATGTCGCCCGGACGCAAGGAACACGTCTCTTACAGTCATCTTGTTCTCTGTTAATGTCCCGGTCTTATCAGAGCAAATGTAGGTAACACATCCGAGAGTCTCAACAGCAGGCAGCCTCCGAACAATCGCATTGCATGTAATCATTCGCTGCACGCCGAGGGCAAGCACAATAGTGACGACAGCAGGCAATCCCTCGGGTATAGCAGCTACTGCCAGGCTCACTGCTGTCATGAACATATTGAACGCAGGTTCTCCGCCTATTAAACCCAAGACGAAAACCAAAGCACAAATTGCGAGCGCCCCAAAGCCCAAGAGCTTTCCGAATTCAGCCAACTTCTTCTGAAGCGGAGTATCCTCTTCAATCTGCGCAGAGACCATCTTTGCGATTTTACCTATTTCAGTTGCCATTCCTGTGGATGTAACAACGCCTGCTCCACGCCCGTAGGTGACTACTGTCCCGAAATAGGCCAGGTTTGCCCGGTCACCCAAGGAGGTTTCACCGTCAAAGACACGTGATGCATCTTTTTCCACAGGCACAGATTCCCCTGTTAGCGCAGACTCATCTATCTGTGTATTCACAGTCTCAATGAGCCTTAAGTCAGCAGGGACGAGGTCGCCTGCCTGAAGCAAGACCACATCGCCCGGAACAAGCTCTTCTGACGAAATCTTCTGGACGCGCCTGTCCCGAACCACAGTAGCGACTGGGACTGCCATCTTCTTGAGTGCAGCAAGGGCTTTACCTGCCCGCCCTTCCTGCACTACGCCCATGATCGCATTAAGGATCAGAATTGCCATGATTACTGACGCGTCTATCCATTCTCCCATTATCGCAGCGATAACAGTTGAAGCGACAAGTATAAGAACAAGAAAATCCTTAAACTGGTCAATAAACATCTGAAGCAAGGTCTTTTCCTCTTCTTCCGCGAGGGCATTGGGACCGTAGCGTTCCAATCGGGATTTGGCCTCAACACTTGAAAGGCCTTCCTTGCCGTCAGTCTCAAGGATTCTAAGAGCCCCATCTATGCTCATTCTGTGCCACTCGTGGCTCAAGTCCCCATCCAAATCCTGATTCAAAGGCGTTACCGCCTCCATATCAATAACCTCCTCAATACTCTTTAACTTGTAAACATCAAGACAGATATCTACTTTACTGCTTGTCTAAACGACTATAGTATCCTTTTTGTTTCGTCGCAGGATGCGCCAATTCCTCCACACAAACAGCAAAATGGGTCACGTTGCAATCATAGGTCATGCTATGACATATGACTGCCCGTCACCCATTTTAGTATCCATACCCTATTCCGGCATTATGACGCCGGGTGACTTATCTTCAAGCGCTGAACAGTAATGGATCTTGCTTCTTCTTATCTTCCGGCACAACAGCAACTCATTATGCTTGCTCAATCTCTACACTGACTCATTAGCTCATTTCCGGTGCATGCCCGGATTCTATATCATGTCCACAAGCTCCCGGCTATTACCGTCATCCGTTTCAGTCAGGCCTGCTCCTGCCATCAGCAATCCAATCTCGTCAAGGGTCACGTCGTCAACGTCTGCGACTTTGACTATCTGCCCCTCATACAGCACAGCTACACGGTCGCTGAGGTTAAAGATTTCTTCAAGCTCCTCAGAAATAAGGATAATAGCGCATCCTGCAGCCCGTACATCCAGAAGTTTCTTACGTACGTACTCAGTGGCAGCAATATCCAACCCTCGACTGGGATAGCATGCCAGCAAGCAAGCAGGATTCCTCGATATGTCTCTTGCCAGGATCAGACGCTGGATGTTTCCGCCTGATAAATGAGATGCCTGAGTATCAATGCTAGGGGTCCTAATATCGTAGATTTCAACCATCTCCTTGGCAAACTCACTTATAGCGTCTTTCTGAAGAAAAATCCCGTGGCTGAACGGCGGTTTATGATGATCCTTGAGAATCAGATTCTCCTCTACAGAAAACGACTGAACAATCCCGTCGACAATACGGTCTTCAGGAATATATCCAAGTCCTGCCTGAATCATCTTAGCCGGTGTCGAATTTGTCATATCCTCGCCTTTCAGTCGGACAGAACCGGAAGAAATCTTGCGAAGGCCTGCAATAACCTCTGCCATCTCCCTCTGGCCGTTGCCGGATACACCGGCAATTCCCAGGATTTCACCTTCACGCACTTCCAGAGACAGTCCTCGCAACGCCGGCGGCCCTTTGTCGCTGTCCGCCCAAACATCGTCCAGAACAAGAACAGGATCCCCTTGGGACGTTTCATCAGTGCGCAACGTCTGGGGAATATCACGCCCAACCATCATTTGAGCCAGTAGTTTCTCGTTCGCATCCTTTGTCAACACAGTATCTACAAGTCTACCGTTACGAAGAACAGTGACACGGTCACTTACAGCCATCACCTCATGGAGCTTATGGGTTATGAGTATGATAGCCCGTCCTGAGTCTGCCATCCCCCTCATAACCCTGATGAGTTCGTCTGCCTCCTGGGGAGTAAGAACAGCAGTAGGTTCATCCATAATGAGAAGCTCAGCCCCTCGATAAAGGGCCTTGATAATCTCCACGCGCTGCTGCTCTCCAATACTGAGCTGCCAAACCGGAGAGTAGGGATCCACTGCCAGACTATATCTGGACGCAAGCTCCTCTATGCGCTTTGCGGCAGACTCTAAGTCCAGCAAGGGGCCGCGGGAGGATCTAAGGCCGAGCACCACGTTCTCTGTTACAGTCAGACTGGGAACCAACATAAAGTGCTGGTGCACCATGCCGATTCCAAGGTCAATAGCATCGCGCGGGGAGGAGATGCTTACCGGTTCGTCATTGATGAGTATCTCACCGCTGTCGGGCCGGTAAAGACCATATAGCACTTTCATAAGCGTGGTTTTGCCTGCCCCGTTTTCACCTAGGAGGGCAAGGATCTCCCCGGCATGAACATCTATGTCAACATGATCATTGGCCAAAACACCGGGGAAGGTCTTGACAATCCCCTGCATCTTTACGTCCTTAATCCGAAGCCCCTCTTGTGACTCCATAGTAATTCGACACCTACCCGGATCCTGTTTTTGCTCAAAGCTGATGCCGTGAATCTTCAACACGCTTGGCGCATAATCCATACCTAAGGCCGGGATACCCCATCCATGCCGGCAGGAGAACCGGCCGGGAACTAACCCAGCCGTACCTCGCGTGCTGTAAGCCTCTGCTCGTTACTTAGTACCCTTGGGTAGCTCAATGACAAGAGTCCCATCAATGATTTCCTGTTTCGCCTTTTCGATCTTGCTCATTACATCGGCAGGGATCTTGTCAGCTAGCTTCGGAGAAACCCTAAACTCCAAGGTGCCGTCTGCGAATGACAGATAGAGATGCTGACCTCCTATAATACCCTGAGCTCGCAAGTCAAGCATATGGGAAACAAGCTTCTCCCAATGGTAAACCTGAGAAGCAAGGACCTTATCAGGAGCGAGGGAACTCTGATCCATGTCAGTGGCAAGCCAGTATACCCCGGGCCTCTCGGCACACGCTCTAACCGCTCCAACTGCTTGTTGGGAAGAACCTGTCAAGAAATCCGCTCCTGCATCCATATGGACCTTTGCCAACTCGCCTGCACCTACTACGTCACCAAATGACCCCGTATATGCAATCCTGAAATTCGCTTTAGGATTCGCGGCACGGACTCCTTGCTCAAATCCATAGTTATACTTCACTGCGTCACCTGACTCCACAGGGCCAACAACTGCTACTATCCCTGTCTTTGTCATATACCCGGCCAGCAAGCCGTTGAGGTATGCTCCTTGCTGGGCCAAAGGCTCATACGCGAATACGTTCGGAGCGGTCTTGAATGCACTGCCGTACGCAAACGAAGTCTTGGGAAAGTCTTCCGCTACCTCAAATACTACGGACTGGAACTGCGCTCCGTGAGCAATAACTATGTCGAACCCCTGGTCAGCGTATTGTCGAATTGCGGCTCCGGCATCCACCGGATTCCCTAGCCTCTCACTGACTACCAGCTCCATTTTGTCCTTGCCCAACTGTTTTTGCAGGGCAAGAAGGGCGTCATACATGGACTGACTCCAAGCCATGTCGTCTGTCGTACTTGCGAGAACCAAAGCGATACGGACTTTACTGCTTGCCTCGCCAAACCCAACACACACACCAACAAGTAACACCAAAACAAAAACTGCTGTCAGTCCCTTGGTAAATCTCTTCATAAGAATTTCCTCCTCTCATTCGTTGCTAAGGTAACATAAGCCTGCTGATTTCTACACTAAGAATTTACTTGCTTCCCACTCTTACCCATACATCAGGAGACCGACTTGTAATGCCCGAATGCGTTAAGAACACCTTTTCCTACTCTGTCCATTGTCACCTCGACGTTTACTGCTCTATATGGATTCCCTTCTGAAAGGCTTGCCAAGGGCTGTGGGCGCCCACACATTCTTTACAGCTACTGCAAGTGCAGCAATTGTCACGACGTATGGTAGAATGACTGCAAATTCGTAGGGGAAATTGATGCCTAAGACCTGAATCCAGAGTTGCAATGAATTCATCATGCTAAACAGAAGAGAACCAAGGAGGATGCCGACCGGATTCCACCTGCCGAAATACACGAGTGCTACTGCAATGAAACCACGGCCTGCAGTAATATTGTCAGCGTACATGTTCGCCTGCCCCACTGTAAGAAATGCCCCTGCCAAACCGGCCAGCGCTCCTCCTAACATTAAACACTGGTAACGCACTGCGTTTACATTAACCCCAAGGGTATCTGCAGCCTGAGGAGCAACTCCCACTGCACGAACCTTCAATCCCCAGTTGGTCTTAAACAAAACAAACCAAGATATCGGCACAAAGAGAATAGACAGGTACACCATCCAATTATGCTGAAACAGGATAGGCCCTAAGACAGGGATGTCTGCTAAACCAGGAATCGGAAGAGGCTTGAATCCATCTATGGATGTTATAAAGCCTACATATACACGAAAGAGGAGGCCTGATAATCCCCAGCAAAACATATGTAAGCCGATTCCGCTGATCCCCTGAGGCGCCTGCATGGTAACGCTTATTAAAGCCATCAGCAAACCTAAGACAATTCCTGCCAAGATAGCCATAACAACACCCAGATAGGGATTCCCCAACCGTAGGGTGACGAAAAACCCAACGAACGCGCCCATCATCATAATCCCTTCAACACCCAGGTTGAAGACGCCTGAACGTTGACAGAACATCTCGCCTAATGAAGCGAACAGAAACGGCGCAAGCAACCTGACACCGGTCGCGAGAATTCCGATAATTACATCACTAATTACGATTCCCTGCACTGTCTGCCTCCAACCTCCCTAGCGTATCCGGGTCCTTCTTCCTGAACCACCGACGCCAAATCTCCGGATGTCTTACAAAGATATCACTGCCCACAACAAAGAGAACTACAAGGCCTTGAATTGCCATGACAATGGCAGCCGGAATAGCCACTGCCCGCTGCATCATATCAGCGCCCAGCGTAAGCATGCCAAAAAGAATTGCAGCCGGAATAGCGCCTATCGGGTGTAACCTGCCGAAGAGCGCTACAACGATACCGCTGAATCCATATCCCGCTGACAGCCCTTCAAGAACCCTGCGGTGAACTCCCAGGACCTCTACCATACCGGCAAGCCCTGCAAATCCACCTGCCATGGCCATAGCAAGAATCTGATATTTCTCGACATTGATGCCTGCAGCCCGCGCTGCGTCAGGACCTTCACCTGCTGCCCGCATACGATAGCCTATCGTGGTGCGCCACAGAAAGATAAATACGACAAACGCAAGGGCTACCGCGAGGAAGAAACCCCAGTGAAACCTCGTTCCCTTGACTAGGCGCGCCATCCAGATTTGCCTTGGGAGTTGCGCAGTCTGAGGTGTGCCTGTTCCATAGGCTATTTCCTCCGGATCTATCATAGGGCCCCTAATAAGATAGAGACAGAGCTGAAGCGCAATTGAGTTCAGCATAACTGTGCTGAGTATTTCGTTTACACCAAGTTTTGCCTTCAACCACCCGGCAAATCCACCCCAAACAGCGCCTGCCAGCACACTGACTATCAGCGTCAGAGGCAACAAGATGACAGCGGGCCATTTCGGAAACGCAAGAGCGACAGCAGCACCTGCTATCGCTCCCATAACCATTTGCCCTTCTCCGCCTATATTAAGAATTCCACTGCGGAACGAAGTTACCACTCCAAGGCCTACCAGTAACAAGGGCGTGGCTTTTACAAGACTTTCAGTCATTCCGAATTTTCCGCTGAAGGGTCCGAGAAACATTGATTTGTAGGCAACCAGTGGGTTTGCACCCGCTATAGCAATGAGGATCGCGCCTACCAGGAGAGCTAGGAGTAGAGCGCCTGCTAAAAGTGCGACTTGCGACAGAGATTGAACCAGTCTGTTAGATTTCTTCATTAGAGCAACTCCTCCACCTATTCCAGGGTCTTTCCCTTAAAGTAACAGATCTTGCTCTATAGCCTCTGTAACCGGTTATGTTCCTGTCCTTTCTCTTATCTGCTTTCTTCTATCCGTCTCGTGGACAAACTATTTTTTCCTGTTCTTCTTCGCTGTTAGCTTTAATGCTCGCTCTGATTTTTTCGTAATTGCCATTTAGTATTCGATGCGTTCTATGTAAAGTCCTGCTTTATTTCAACGAATATTTTCCAATCTCACAAAGTAAGCGCCGGGCGCACAGAGTTACATACATGTGACAGCAGCAGTCGGCATTCATGCGTTTATACCCCTGGTCACGTCCTCCTGTAGGTTGTGTTTTCTCCGAGAGCCTTTCGCCCGGATCCGCAGTCACAGGATTCATGGCGCCATCGACAGCTTATGCCGATCATCATCCGGCACACCCTCAATCAAACAAGCCCGTGGAGATGTATCTTTCACCTGTGTCGGGGAGAACGGCGACAATTACCTTGTTGCGGTTTTCCTCCCTGGACGCTATCTTTACCGCAGCCCAAGCTGCCGCCCCTGAAGAAATCCCAGCCAGTATCCCTTCTTCGCGGGCAAGGCGCCTGGCCATCTCTATTGCCTCAGCGCTTGGGACGCGGACTATTTCATCAATGAGATCCGGTCTCATGACTTCAGGAACAAATCCCGCGCCTATTCCTTGAATTCCGTGAGGCCCCTGCTGTCCACCTGACAGTACAGGAGACTCGTCCGGCTCAACGGCAATAGCTTTAAACTTCGGCTTCAGGGGCTTAATAGCCTTTGATATGCCGGTAATCGTACCGCCGCTGCCTACTCCTGCTACAACGATATCCACCTGACCTTCTGTATCCTGCCAGATCTCCTTTGCAGTCGTACTCTCGTGGATGGCGGGGTTTGCCGGGTTCTCAAATTGCTGGGGTATGAATGATCCCGGAATGGATTCAGCCAGTTTCTCAGCTTGTCGGACTGCACCTGCCATCCCTTCATCGCCAGGGGTCAACACCACTTCAGCCCCGAAAGCCGTAAGAATGCGCCTTCTCTCCGGGGACATGGTCTCAGGCATCGTAAGAATCAATCTATATCCTCTTACAGCAGACACAAATGCCAGCCCGATACCGGTGTTGCCGCTGGTAGGCTCGATGATGACACCCCCTGGTTTCAGCGCACCTGACTTCTCCGCATCATTAATCATGGCCAAGCCAATCCGATCCTTCGCACTTCCGCATGGATTGAAGGACTCAAACTTGGCCAAGACACAACCGACTGCGCCAATGGTCACTTTGTTCAACCGAACTAAAGGAGTATTCCCCACGAGGCCTGTTACATCATCTGCAACTTTACCCATGTGCATAATTCCATCTGACTGCACTCTGACTCCTCCAATAACTGTATCGATCATCCCATGGCTACACTGCCAGTTCGTCACGGGCCACCTGTTTTTCCAGCTCTTCAATGCGATCCATCATTTTTGAGAGGATCTCTACTATAGGATCAGGAAGGTTGCCGTGATCAAGGGGATTAACGCGCACGCCTTGCCGCACAACGACCCGACCGGGAACACCTACTACCGTGCAATTTTCCGGGACAGGTTTTACTACTACAGCGCCTGCGCCTATCCTGGAGTTATCACCTACATTAATAGCGCCAAGCACTTTGGCGCCGGCAGCTATGACAACACCGTTACCGACAGTAGGATGCCTCTTCCCTTTCTCCTTGCCTGTACCACCCAGTGTAACCCCCTGATAAATGAGGACATCGTCCCCGACTTCCGCAGTCTCACCAATGACTGTCCCCATACCGTGATCTATAAATACCCTCCTGCCTAATGTAGCCCCGGGGTGTATCTCAATACCTGTAAGGAACCTTCCAATGTGTGACAGGAGACGCGCTATAAAGTAGAGTCTGTTTTGATAAAACCAGTGAGACAGCCTATGAATCCATAGCGCGTGGAGACCAGGATAACAGAGGATAACCTCTATGACACTTTTTGCAGCAGGATCTCTCCGGAAGACTGTTTCGATATCTTCTCTAAGTCGCCTTAACACCTGGTATCTCCCTCCCTGACATGATATCATCATAATCCATACCAAAATACTTGGGATTACTATGAATAATACTATCTCCAAGGGATGTAGTCAATCTAAATATCGTTAAATGATCCGGGCCTGGGTCGTTTCGTACAAAAAAACGTTCGGTTTTCAACTGCCTACCCGGGTTTAGCAGCGGAAAACCGAACAATGCTCTCAAGACGCTATAGCAATGTCATCCGAACTGGATAGGCTCAAATCGTCCGGTAAAGAATCGCAATACCGGTGGTTCATAGACCCATTTCAGGCCTTTAATGCGGCTACCCAGAGCCAACAGGTCTTCTACTGAATCTGCCACGTAATCCAAGTGGGCATTTGTATAAACCCTTCGTGGGATGGTAAGGCGGACCAATTCAAGTTTTGGATGATAATCCTTGCCTTCCTTATCCCTCCCTGCGGAGATGATACCTCTTTCCATGGTCCTCACGCCGGAATGTTCATATATTGCGGCTGCCAAAGCCTGAGCAGGAAATTCATCCTGGGAGAGATGGGGAAGAAACCTTCTGGCGTCAACAAATACCGCATGACCGCCTACAGGTTTCACAATTGGAATACCCCTTTGGCTCATCTTGTTTCCAAGGTATGCAACCTGCTCTACCCGGTGCCTTATGTAGTCGTAGTTCATGGCTTCTTTCAGCCCTCTGGCAAAGGCTTCCATGTCACGACCGGTCATACCGCCGTAGCTGGGCATTCCTTCATATACCACAACGAGACCTGTGGCCTTTCGGTAAAGATCCTCTTCATTTACGGCAAGGAAGCCACCCATGTTGACAATTCCATCCTTCTTGCCGCTCATGGTACAGCCGTCTGAATAAGAGAACATCTCTCGCACGATTTCCGCAATAGTCTTGTTTTCGTACCCGGGTTCGCGAGTCTTTATGAAGTAGGCGTTCTCAACACAACGCGTCGCATCAAATATAACCCGAATCCCGTATTTCCGGGACATCTCATATACAGCCTTTAGGTTTCCCATGCTTGTAGGTTGTCCGCCTGCCATGTTTACTGTCACTGCAACGCATATGTAAGGAATATTCTCCGGGCCGACTCTTTTGATGAGTGCTTCATATTTCTCAAGGTCTACATCGCCCTTAAAAGGAATGTCATCCCGTTCGGGTTCGTGGGCTTCATCTCTGATTACATCCACAAAAGTTCCACCTTGCAGCTCCATGTGAGTTCTGGTGGTGGTAAAATACATATTCCCCGGAATATACATCCCGGGTTTAACCAATATTTGCGATATCAAGTTTTCGGCCCCTCTACCCTGGTGGGTGGGGACCACGTACTTAAACCCGAACAACTCCCTTACTGTCTCTTCAAGGTGAATCCAGTTCTCGCTCCCTGCATAGGCCTCATCACCCATCATCAACCCAGCCCATTGGTAATGGCTCATAGCGTTAGTCCCGCTGTCAGTCAGAAGGTCAATGAATACATCTCTGGACCTCAGTAGGAATGTGTTATAACCGGCTTCCTTGATCCTCTCAGCCCTTTCCTCCTTGGGCAAGAGAGTTATAGGCTCAACCATTTTGATCTTGTAGGGTTCCGGTATATACTTTGACTCCACTTGCGCGTCCCTCCTTGATGAATCCAAATAATTGATTCCCTTGATGAACTCTGGAAGACAGGTCCCTACATAGTATAGTTTTCGCCATGACCCTACCGAATCACCTTCTTCTTGGCGGTTCCATGAAAATATCTTAGATTTCCGCGAAAACTGTGTTGATGAAAAGCCTCCTGACTCTGAGAATGTGTTGATTTGACCTGGTGAATTGCAGTCTGTTAGTAAGCAGGACAGCGACTATTTCATGCTTAGGGTCTATCCAAATGACTGTGCCTGTGAATCCTGTATGTCCGAAGCAGCCCGGAGGCGCAAGATCCCCTAGAGGACCGCCGGGGGTTGCAAACTGCCACCCGAGGCCGCGATGGTCGTCCCCGGGAAGGCCTCGTGTCCAATCCTGTGTCGCAAGACGAATTGCAGAGCTGCTCAAGATTGACTTTCCATTGTAAATCCCTTCATTTAGGTACATCTCGCCGAACTTCAGAAGATCTTCCGCTGTAGAAAACAGCCCGGCATTTCCTGCTACCCCGCCGAGCCATGCAGCGTTTTCATCATGGACTACGCCACACGGGATATCCCCTGCGATATGCCGTACGCTCCATTCACGTTCCACGTTACGCTGCTTGCAGTCCTCCGGGCCATGCCTCCGACTATACTCATTAATATGCCGCGCATCCGGTATTGAGTCAGGCATCTTGAAAGCTGCAAACGCCTCCATTATCTCCCTGCCTCGCAAAGTAGCAGACCTGGGTTCAGTAGGGACAAGTCTTCTTCGGATTCTGTCAGGTACAGGCTTGTCAAGCGGTAAGAACATCGTATCCCCCATTTCCAGGGGTTCAAATATCAGCTCCCGAGTAAAATCGTCCAAGGTCATACCGCTGACTTTCTCTATCACCCACCCTAAAAGGATGAACCCGGGACATGAATACTGAACACGGGTTCCGGCGGGCCAACTTAGCTCTACACCCCGCATGAAAAACGGGATATCATCACGCCTCGCACCTCTCTTAAAAAGCGGTACCCAACCTGTAAGCCCAAGGGTTTGGGTGAGCAGGTGCCGAATATGCACCTTCCCAAGGGGATGATCCGCAAGGCAAGGCGCAAAATACTCAAGCGGATCGTCAAGCCCGATTTCCCCCAGGTCAATGAGAACCAGTGCTGCCGTGGTGGTTGCAACTGCCTTCGTCAATGATGCCAGATCAAATACTGAGTCTACCGACATAGGAATAGGATCCGGATTGAGTCTCATGAAGCCGAAGGCCTCATGCATGAGTATTTCCCCTTGCTTGGCTACAAGAACCACAGCGCCTGGATACGCATGTGCTTCCGGATCAGTACCGCACCATTTTTGGATGACCCTTGATGCTTTTGGCAACGCACACTGCGAACGAGATGTCCTACGCTCTTTTGACACTTCCATAGTCAATGAAAAAGCCTCCTATACACCGACTAAAATTCTTGCCCATGCCGGACTTTCCTGCTATAGTATGGACAAAACCCAGAATCAATGTTATGCAGGTGATATGTTGTACTTGAAATGCGTACGCAATGCCCTATTTACTAATCCTAAGAATCCATGGAGGCGATAGTATTGATAGTAGGCGTCCCACGAGAGATCAAAGACAATGAGTACAGAGTAGCAATAGTGCCGGCTGGGGTGACGGCTCTTACTGACAGAGGGCACAAAGTCCTCGTGGAACAAGGCGCAGGCACAGGCAGCGGGGTATCTGATGAGGACTATGCCCGGGCAGGAGCGGAAATGGTATCTGATCCCCGTGAAATATGGGCGAAAGCTGAACTGATCATGAAGATAAAGGAACCTCTGCCGTCTGAGCATAGTCTTATGAGGTACGGCCAGACGGTCTTTACCTATCTCCACCTGGCATCTGATAGGGTTCTAACTGAAGCGGTGCTGAAATCGGGCATTATCGCTATCGGCTACGAGACTGTCCAGCTTCCTGACGGAAGTCTGCCCTGTCTTTCTCCCATGAGTGAAGTGGCAGGCGCTATGTCAGCGCATATCGGCGCTTACTACCTGTCCAGCGTACATGGGGGGCGCGGCGTCCTGATGGGCGCAATACCGGGTGTTGAGCCTGCCCGTGTTGTGGTTCTGGGCGGCGGAACGGTTGGGACTGACGCTGCGATGAAGGCTGCAGGTCTTGGCGCTCAGGTGACCGTGTTTGAAGTATCTGCAAGCCGCATGAGGTACTTAGCGCATGTCCTTCCAAAGAATTGCACAGTGCTTTATTCAAACAGGCTCTATATTGAAGAGGCCCTCTCAAGCGCTGATCTTGTAATCGGAGCCGTATTAATACCCGGCGCAAAAACGCCTAAACTGATTACCAGGGATATGCTGAAATTGATGAAAAAAGGCGCAGTCATTATTGATGTAGCAGTTGACCAAGGAGGATGTATCGAGACAATCCATCCGACGACCCATTCGAATCCCATCTATTTTGTAGACGGAATCCTTCATTACGGGGTATCAAATATGCCCAGCGCATTCCCGAGAACTTCAACTTTTGCCTTAACTAATGCAACCCTCCCATACGCTGTCAAGATTGCGGATTTGGGTGTCAAACAAGCAATGCGCAGGGATCAGAGTCTGAAGTCAGGCTTAAACACTTATCTGGGAAAAGTCACTCACAAAGGTGTGGCTGATGCTTTCGGTCTGGAGTATCATGATCCGGATAAATTGCTTGTGGGGGTGGCGTAAACGGCAGTTACCCTGTCTTCCCTCTCCATCCTAATTATGGTATTATGATCATAGGTTCCCGGGGGCCACTTCTCAGTTAGATTCTCTTATCAAACATGTTCTTCAGCCTGCATATCTCACCCAATCCATTTTGATAGGCCTTCAGGTCTGAGCAATAGGGCCTAAATGGCCTCTGCGAAGTGGAACCACCAGCTAAGTCAAGTAATGTCCCCACGTGCGTGGGGGTGTACCGTTGCCAAGACTATGGATAATGAAACCTGATACAATGTCCCCACGTGCGTGGGGGTGTACCGCAGAAGGCAGAGCAAGAGACGATAGCAATATTGACCTGTTGCTTGAATTTTCGTCGCCAAACGTCTCACTTTTCATGCTATCAGACATAAAAGAAGAGGAGAGGGTTTTTTCTACCGCAAACATTGTCGACAGTCTGTGAGCTATGACAAAGCTTGTTCTCCCTTTCATAAGATCCATCATTGCCCTTTGAATCAAGACTTCAGTTCGCGTATCGACACTGCTTGTAGCCTCATCAAGAATAAG
>JAKPFY010000176.1 GCA_029551185.1 Bacillota bacterium | reverse complement strand
GCGAAGACGGCCTTGATCCCGAAGCATTGACCGCTCATTTGAAAAAGACGGGTTCTGTTGAAGGAACGCCAGGCACTGACAGTTTATCTAACGCTGAACTTATTGAGCTGGACTGCGACGTTCTAGTCCCTGCAGCTATTGAGAACCAGATTACCCAGGCTAATGCAGGGAAAATACAGGCTAAAATGATAGCCGAAGGCGCTAACGGACCGACTACGCCGGAAGCTGACGAGATATTATCTGACAAAGGGGTCATGGTAATCCCTGATGTACTGGCAAACGCAGGAGGAGTGACCGTATCTTACTTTGAATGGGTACAGAACCTCATGCATTATTACTGGACTGAAGAGGAAGTAGCGGACCGCCTCGAGCGAAAAATGACAGAAAGTTTCACCTCGGTCCTTAGCACAGCCAGGGAAAAAGGCACTAATTTGAGAGCAGCTGCTTACAACCTGGCTATTATAAGAGTCGCTGAAGCCATGAAATTGCGTGGCATGTGTCCGTAACAAAATCCCTTTGGCGCATTGACGCAAGGCAGAGGTCCCAAATATCGAAAGGAGGTCATTTAAGTAATGTCTAAGTCAAGCAAGTGGGTAGTGGCAATTGTTGCGGTCATCGTCATCATCGCGATTGCAGTAGGTCTTAGAAAGCCTAAGGAGGAAATCGCGGAAGTCGTGCCTGAAAGTCTAAAGGCTGCCATGGTTACAGACGTAGGAGGATTAGGAGACGAGTCGTTTAACGACGCTGCTTACAAGGGTCTTAAAAGAGCTGAAGAAGAGCTGGGATTTGAGATTACAGTAGTGGAATCCAAGAAGATGGATGACTATGAACCCAATCTTCGAAGCCTAGGTGACCAAGACACAGACATCAGCTGGGCTATTGGTTTCTTGTTAACCGATGCTGTAGATACAGTCGCCCCTGAATACCCTGATCTCAAATTCGGAATCATCGATAGCGTAGTAGAACAGCCTAACGTTGCATCAGCTACTTTCAAAGAAGAAGAAGGTTCATTCCTGCTTGGGGTAATTGCTGCAAAGATGACAGAAACCGGGACTGTAGGTTTCGTCGGTGGTATGGAGGTGCCGGTTATTGAGCACTTTGACGCCGGTTTCCATGCCGGTGTGCGTGCTGCCAATCCCGATGTCAAAGTGCTACGGGGCTATACCGGGAAGTTTGATGACCCTGCAAAGGGCAAAGAAGTCGCTATTGCTCAGTTCAATCAAGGCGCAGATATTATATTCCATGCCTCAGGCGCATGTGGTCTTGGAGTTATTGAAGCCGCAAAAGAACAGGGCGAAGGGCATTGGGCTATGGGCGTTGACTCATGCCAGCACCACCTGGCTCCGGAAAACGTGATGAGCTGCATGATGAAGCGAGTGGACGTAGCTGTATTTGATATAACTGAGAAGGTCAAGGACGACACGTTCGAGCCTACCCACTACGTGTTTGGCCTGGCTGAGGACGGAGTAGGCCCATGTGACAGGACTTCAGAGCATGTTCCCGAAGACGTCATGGACGAGGTGGAGAAGTATAAAGAGATGATAATAAACGGTGAAATTACAGTTCCGTCCACCTATACTGAACTTGAGGCATTTACGCCCCCTGCGGCGTAACTTAGGCAAATAGCTGAAGCTGATTCCGATCCTGACGGTAAGGAAAGTCACATGTTAGGATAAAGCAAAGAAACTAGGTGCCAGGTGCTGTTCTGCACATGCAGCGGCGCCTGGCATTTCTTGAGAGGGGGTTCTTAACCCTGCAGAAATCAATGAAGGCCCCAATAGTGGAAATGCGCGCAATAACGGTAAAGTTTCCCGGGGTAGTGGCAAACGATAATGTCAGTATAGATGTCTACCCAGGAGAAATCCTAGCGCTTTTAGGTGAGAACGGGGCTGGCAAAACCACCCTAATGAACGTCCTTTATGGTCTCTACAGGCCTGATGAAGGTGAAATCCTTATCCGGGGAGAGAGTGCGTCTATCAGCAATCCCAATGACGCAATCCAGCTGGGAATTGGCATGGTTCACCAGCATTTCATGTTAATACCTCCGTTTACCGTTGCTGAGAATATTGTTCTCGGTATTGAACCTGTGAATGCCGGGGGCAAACTCGATATCAATAAGGCCATACATGACGTGGAAGAATTATCGAATCAGTACGGACTTATTGTGGATCCCAAAGCAAAAGTCGAGAACATTTCCGTAGGCATGCAGCAAAGGGTTGAAATCCTTAAAGCGCTGTATAGAGGGGCTGAAGTGTTAATCCTGGATGAGCCTACAGCAGTCTTAACTCCACAAGAAGTGGACGAGCTTTCAGCAATCATGCGCGGCCTGGTCAGCCAAGGCAAGTCCATAATATTCATCACCCATAAACTGAGAGAGGTCATAGCTGTAAGTGACCGTGTTACAGTTCTAAGACAAGGCAAGTGTGTTGGCACAGGGGAAACCAAGAATACTACAGCGGAAGAACTGGCTCAGATGATGGTTGGCCGTAAAGTAGTTCTTTCTCTTGAAAAAGAGCCTGCACAACCAGGCGACACTGTTCTCAAAGTTGACGACCTGCATGCGCGAGGTTCAAGGAATTTGCCTGCCCTAAAAGGTGTATCCTTTGACGTGAAAGCCGGAGAAATTGTGGGTATCGCAGGGATTGAAGGAAACGGTCAAAGCGAATTAGTGGAATGCCTTACCGGGCTCAGAAAGGCCACATCAGGACATATCTACGTTAACGGCATTGATGTTCTGAACAATCAGCCCAGAACGCTAATTGAGCAAGGTGTGGCCCATATCCCGGAGGATAGACAGAACCGAGGCCTCATTCTGGACTTCACTGTTGCAGAAAACTTTATCCTAAGGAATTACTATAGGCCTCCCTTCGCAAAGGGAATAAACCTTGATTATCGGAAGGTTCACGCCTACGCGCGGGAGTTGATCTCCGAATTCGATGTACGAACACCAAGTGAGAATGTGCTTGTTCGATCCCTATCCGGTGGAAACCAGCAAAAAGTCGTTGTGGCTCGTGAGCTTTCAGGTGAACCCAAATTGCTCATTGCATCCCAACCTACACGCGGACTGGATGTAGGAGCAATAGAATTCGTTCATAGAAGGCTTCTCGCCCAGCGGGATCAGGGAAAGGCCATCCTCCTCGTTTCTTTGGAGCTTGAGGAGATAATGTCCCTTTCAGATAGGATCTTGGTAATCTATGAAGGCCAAATTGTCGGCGAGATGACAGCGGATAAAGCCACAGAAGGAGAATTAGGCTTTCTGATGGCAGGGGGACGCACAAAACGCGGACTTCTTACTGAAGGGAGTGAGGAGAGTGGCCAATACCGACGAAGAACTCAGGAACCCCTCAAAACCTCCTTTTCGCATATCTCGTGAACAAGCAATTGAGCTGGTCATACCTGTTGTTGCCGTGCTCCTCGCCCTTTTAATCGGCGCACTACTCATACTCTTTATCGGAAAAAGTCCACTTGTCGCCTATGGCGCTCTTCTTAAAGGCGCCTTCGGAAGTAAACGAGACATAGCGGAAATGCTTATCAATGTGACTCCCCTGATATTTACCGGCCTCTCAGTGGCTTTTTCATTTAAGTGCGGCTTGTTCAATATCGGCGCTGAAGGCCAGTTCATCATGGGACAGATTGTCGCTGCATGGATAGGTTTTTCATTAACAGGCTTACCAACTGTCATTCACATGCCGCTGGCGTTCCTTTCCGGCGTCCTTGCCGGAGCTCTATGGGCTGCACTCCCCGGTTACTTGAAAGCCAAATTAGGAGTGCATGAAGTCATAAACACTATAATGATGAACTATATTGCCCTCTATTTCAGCCATTACCTTGTAATGGGCGTCCTTAAAGAACCGGGCCCGATTCCCCAAACGCCTCCGGTTCAGGCAGCAGCCAGATTATGGAGAATACTACCTGGAACCAGGCTTCACTTCGGCTTAATACTGGCGCTGGGAGCTGTGTGGCTGATATATTACTTGCTCTTTAAGACTACGCTCGGATATGAGATTAGGGCTGTAGGCATCAACCCTCACGCAGCACGGTACGGCGGGATCAACGTATCAAAAGATATAGTCATTGCCATGAGCATAAGCGGCGCGTTGGCAGGCGCTGCAGGGGCTGTCCAGGCGCTCGGTGTACAGTTCAGATTCCTGGATCTCTTTGGATTCGTAGGCTATGGATTCGACGGTATCGCAGTAGCGCTCTTAGGCCGTAACCATCCCTTTGGTGTGCTGATTGCAGCAACCCTCTTCGGAACCTTGGCAAGAGGCGCAATCACTATGCAGAGCATTGCAAAGATTCCTAAACAGATCATCGGCATTATACAGGCAACTATTGTGATTATCGTAGCTGCTGACGAAGTGCTTAGACGATTCCTTAAATCCAGGGGTGCCGCAACCCAGGCTTTAGTGGAAGCAGGGGAGGTGGAAGGCGATGGAAACTAATCTCGCTGATGTTACGATTTATATCGCGCTTGTAGTGTCTACATTGAGGATGGCGACCCCCCTGATTCTCGCAGGCCTTGGAGGAGTCTTCTCTGAACGCTCCGGAGTTGTTAATATCGCTTTGGAAGGAATAATGCTAATCGCGGCGTTTATGGGAATGCTCGTCTCACATTTTACCCGTGCGCCTTGGCTGGGGGTACTAGCAGCAGTCGCAAGTGGGATAGCAGTTGCAGCGCTCCATGGCGTGTTGTGCATAAAATATAAGTCAAACCAGGTTGTGAGCGGAACCGCCATCAATTTGTTCAGCGTAAGCTTTACAGGGTTTATGTTGCGCAAGGTTTTTGAGCACGCAGGCCAATCACCGCCCGTCCCGAAAGTCGCTGATTGGACAATCCCGTTTATAGAGAAAATCCCTGTTATAGGAGCAATGATTGGGAAACATACACCCTTTGTTTATCTTTCTCTCTTGGCTGTAGTCATCTCTCATTTTGTCCTGTTTAAGACAAGACTCGGCCTTCGTATCAGAGCAGTGGGAGAGCACCCAAAAGCAGCGGAAACTGTGGGAGTTGATGTTTTCGCCATACGGTACCTATGTGTGCTGTTAAGCGGTGCCTTAGCCGGGCTGGCAGGGGCATCTCTTTCACTGGGTTTTCTTAGCCAATTCAGGGAAAACATGACAGGCGGCAGGGGTTTTATAGCCCTCGCTGCTATGATTTTCGGAAAATGGACCCCGTATGGCACTTTGAAGGCATGTCTTCTTTTCGGATTTGCCGACGCTCTCCAGATCCTATCGCAAACCTTAGGACTTACATTTATTCCAACAGATTTTCTACTGATGGCGCCGTATATTTTAACCATGGCTGCGCTGGCCGGAATAATTGGGAGATCAGTACCTCCTGCTGCAAGTGGAATCCCATACGAACGTCAACAGTAGAGGCTTTCCGGACACATAATGTAAATGACCGAAACAGCCACGGACGCGGAGACGTAAAGAGATATCCGTGGCTGTTCTGTCATCTTTATATAAACTGTTGAGCTTAGGGATTCCAGGGTGACTGAGTCGTCAATAGGTAGGCGTAAAACAGCCCGTACCTTCAGTAGGTGAGGGCAATCGTGTATGCTAAGGTGTTATCGAGGGGCTTTGCAGGTCTCCGGTGTGAACACCGGCTGTAATTGGTGTTGACATCCGGCAATGATGTGATCGAAAATCGACCATAAAATTTTTTTGGCTGTATGGTTTTCTGCCACTTTTTGAGGGGCGACAGGTTCAGTGATTGAGAATCAGCCATCATGAGGCTTATCAGTGACTGATTTCCAGACACGATTTCGCTTCAGGTGCCGGAATATCGAACATCTGATCGCCGGAAATAGGTTCGTTGGAAGATTGCTGACAGAAAGTCAGGCACATTTTCTTAAGAGGTGACAGAAAGTCAGGCGCATTTTCCAAAAAAGTGGCAGCAAATCTTCCACCTGAGCCTCAAGAAGACACCAAAACCCTTCGTCTGCCCAAAAGTGTGGTCGAAAACCAGACACCTTTGCTGTTGGAGGTGGCTGAGAACCTGCCACTTACCAGCTTTTTGCTGCAAAAATCAAAAGAGATGGCTGAAATTAAGGCATGGTTTCAAGAAATGTGGTCGAAAATCGACCATCTCCTTCTTACAGCGGGAGTGAGGCTTGTCCCATGTTCAATAGCGTAACCCTGGGTGGGGGCTATTTTACGCTTATGTCAATAGACAAATTCCTTGGCTTTTGGCCTAAGATTTGTAATACTCGTGTATAATGGAAATTATAGATGTTGCTGGAATATGTGAAGGAACAACCGAAAGTCGTGTCGAATGTTTTTTGTTGAGGCAAGTCAGCTTCACCGGATAGGAGGAACGAGACATGGTTGATGTGCTGGTTAAAGGTGGCCCTGTAATGATACCGTTGGTGATCTGCTCAGTAGTAGCTCTCGCCGTGGTATTTGAACGCATTCTGTACCTCCTTCGAACCAATCAAGACCCTGATCGTGCCCTTAGATTAATAGCTCTGGCTATCGAGCGCGATCGCATGGTAGACGCAGTAGCTGCTGTTCACAAGATCAAAGGACAAATTGGAACACTTGCAGCAACTGCTCTTGCAGCCGCCGGTCGGCCAAGGGAACAAGTCGAGACGGAGGTCCGAATGGCAGGCGAGCGAGAAGTGTTCCTTCTTGAAAGACGCCTGCCTACTCTTGAAATGGTAATTACAATAGCGCCGCTTCTAGGCTTGCTTGGGACTGTTCTTGGACTCATAAAGAACTTCGATGTCCTCGCCGTAAGTCCTCAGCTCCTGGAAGCAGGGGCTCTGTCAGCCGGGATTGCAGAAGCTCTGATTACTACCGCAGCCGGGCTGTCAATTGCAGTCGGAGCGTATATGCTTTACGTGTTCATCACCGGAATGATTGACAAGCGGATTCGAGAGATGAACGAGTTTGCCACAAACGTGGTTACGTTGCTCACGGAGGGAGTGCAACCGTATGAGCTTTCACTTTCAAAGGACCAGACGGAAAAAACCTCAAATTGATATCGTACCCATGGTGGACGTAATGACATTTCTTATTGTGTTTTTCATGTTGTTTACCACGTTTCGCACAAATCCGGCAGGCCTCGACATAAAACTGCCCAGTGCTGAGACAGCCACTGCCCAAAAGGCATCAACGACTGTAGTCACTATTGATAAGGCAGGCAACGTATACTTAGGAGACAAGAAAACATCCCTTGACAGCCTGAAACTCACTATCAATCAGCGCATTCAGAAGAATCCGAATGAAATCGTTGTCATAAGGGCTGACAGTTCAACAAGCTACCAAAGGCTTGTAGACGTGATGGATGTCGCAAGATTAGCAGGCGCCGGCAGACTGGCGCTGGCTGCAGAAAAGATAACAAGATAGTTGCCGGTCGCCTTGAATGAATGAGAGGTGGTGACGAGGATGAAGCACGACGACGATAAGCTGAACATGTGGTTTTCTCTGATGATATCCATCATAGTGCATGTCGCCGTAATCCTCCTCGTTCCGATATCGCTGACATATCATGTTACGGTGTACCCTGTGGAATTCGGCGAGATCTCCCAGACTTTCGCCTCAACCAGACAAGGAAGTCCTACGGGCGCACAGATTTCGACACCCAAGAAAGGCCAAGACGTGCCTTCACAGGATAAAGCTGCAGAGAAGCAAAAAGAGCCTTTACCAAAACCCCAGATCAAAGAGCCTGAGCCTCCTGCCAAAGAGACGCAAGCACTTGTCAAGGGGACAGAGAAACCGCCTGAACCTCCTCAACCTGCTACAGCAAAGCCTGAGCCTGAAGCTCAAGCGGCAAAGCCTGAGCCTGAAGCGCAAGCGGTAAAGCCCGAACCTGCGACCGCACCGGCAAAGGTCGAACCTGAACCTGATGTGGGTAGAGTACTTACAGGCAAGTCTGACGAAACTATTCCAATCCCGGAGGCTAAGACTCCTTCTGCTGAAACCGGCGATAAGAAACTTGCTGCTTTGGAACCTCAGGCCAGTCCTGAATCAGGTAGCCCTAAGGGGTCCGGTGACACTCCGGATGGGTCTCAAGCCACAGATAAGACAGGACAGGACGACGAAACTCCGGCGAAGGGTAAACCCTTGGACGCACAAGAAGCCGGTCCTGAAAAACCCAAAGGGCACCAGTTCGGGACAGGGGAATCTTTGGCTGTAAACTCGGTCGCTCCGAGATATCCAAAGGGCGCGCAAAACGTTGACCTGATGGGCGATGTGAAACTGGAAGTCACAGTCGATAAGGACGGTAAGATACTTAGTGTGGACGTGTCTCAAGCTTCAGGCTATAGCGAACTGGACGAGCAAGCCAGGATGACAGTCCTCGCACTTTGGAAGTTCAAAGGTATTAATTGGCCCTATAAGATCCTGGTGGCAGTATCATTTAAGGGAGAAGCGGATGTGGAAGTCCGCTTCGGCGGGGTTACCGTCCTGGAGGATTAAAGGAGTGTCCCTAATGAGAATGAGCCGAAGAGGTTTACGTGCTTTTTTTATCGGATTCGTGCTGTTTGCCTTAATCACCGGTATCAAGAATCCCCGGGAGCAAACTGCGCATGCATCTGCCTATGGAAACCTTGAAATATCAAACCAGTACATAAGGGTTTTTGTGAACCAATCAGATGATG
>JAKPFY010000143.1 GCA_029551185.1 Bacillota bacterium | reverse complement strand
AGAAGAAAACATATCTGCCTTCATTGCTGAGCCAATCATTGGAACTACGGCTACCGCTTGTGCTCCGCCGAAAGAATACTATTCGATAATCCGTGATATTTGCGACAAATATGATGTCCTCATGATTATGGACGAAGTTATAACCGGGATCGGAAGAACGGGAAAAAACTTTGGAATTGATCACTATGATGTGACACCGGATATCATTGCAGCTGCCAAGGGTATGAGTGGAGGTTACGCGCCAATAGGTGCAGTGATAGCTCATAATGATGTCTTTGACACTTTCTACAACGGATCCGGATTATTCCACCACAGCTTCACATTTAGTGGCAACCCCATATCTTGTGCTGCAGGAAATGCGGTGCTCAAATACATCTCAGATCACGGGCTCATAGAGCGGTCTGCTGTTATTGGCGCTAAGTTGCTGGATGCGCTGAAAGAGAGATTCCAAGACCATCCGGCTGTGGGAGACATTCGTGGCACAGGTCTCCTTCTTGGAATGGAATTCGTGAAAGACAAAGCTACAAAAGAACCTTATCCTGCTGATGTGAAGTTTTCTGATAAGCTGGCCGCGAACGCCTTTGACAAAGGCTTGCTGGTTGTAGGGGGTGTCAGAGGGACTGTCGACAGCATAGTTGGAGATCATATTCAGATTACTCCTCCCTATGTCCTCACGGAGGCTCAAATTGAAGAGCTGGTGGACAAACTTGATATGGCACTGCAGGAAACTATGAATGAACTGGAGACGGGGATGACAGGGGGCAATTACGGAGGTGGAAAATGAAGCGCAAATCATGGCTTGACCTATTAGAGATGTGCCTGAACATAATTCTCATTATATGTATAACTGTATCGGTTACGTCCATCTTCTTGCAGGTAGTTTTCAGGTATGTTTTCAGCAGCCCTCTTATTTGGTCAGAAGAAGTTGCGCGGTATTCACTGATTTGGATGACCATGATTGGGGCCGCCGTTGCCATGAGACATGGTCAGCATCTATTGATCGATTCTATTGTATCTCGGTTCACAGGAGCAAATCGCCAGCGTATTACTGTGGTGCTCCAGGTAATTTCAACGGTGTTCTGCTTGCTAATGGCCTGGTTGGGTGTGGAGATATCTAAAGTGGCATGGAAGGCAATATCGCCTGCCACTAAGATACCCATGGGAATCGTATATGCTTCGATGCCTATAGGATTTTTGTGCATGGCCATTTTTGCGGTTGAGGACATATGCAAAACGGTTTCCAATATGGCTGGCAGCACAGGGCCGGTAAGGTTAACGGGAAGTGAGGAGAGCCAAACATGATATGGATAATGGGCCTGGCCTTTCTAGTCTTGTGTCTTGTGGGAATGCCCATTGCATTAAGCCTCGGCATAAGTTCTGCCATCACCTTAATTGGCAATGGCAACATAAACTTAATGATTATGCCCCAGCGCATACTGGCAGGTGTTGACAGCTTCCCAATGCTTGCTCTGCCGTTTTTCCTTTTGGCAGCAGCGTTCATGAGCGGCGGTGGTATAGTACAACGGATAATTAATATATTCAACGCGACATTCGGACATATTAGGGGCAGTCTGGCGTATACCAACGTGGCGGCAAGCTTGTTTTTTGCCGGTATGTCAGGGAGTGGCATCGCGGATACTTCTTCCATTGGGGCAGTGTTGATTCCTGCCATGATAGACGAAGGATATGATGCTGACTTTACCGTAGCTGTCACCGCAGCGTCATCGGTCCTGGGGCCGATAGTTCCTCCAAGTATTCCTTTGATAATCTACGGAGTAACGACAGGCGTGTCAGTAATAAGACTCTTTTTGGCATCGATTATTCCAGGGCTTCTCCTCGCTATTACTCAATTCGGTCTTTGTTACTACTACTCACATAAACGCAATTACCCTGTGCATGGGAGAGTAGATGTCAAAGATACGCTGAGGATTCTCAAAGACGGATTGTGGGCCATAATAATGCCACTGATTCTGGTCTTGGGCATATTATTCGGAGTCTTTACCGTAACTGAACTTGCCTGCGTGTCAGTGGTTTATGCTCTGATAGTTGGGTTGTTCGTGTATAAATCGCTGAAGTGGGATGATATTCCAAGAATATTAAAAGAAGTGGCTGTAGACACTGCAGTGGTAATGTTCATAATCGGATGCACCACCTTGTTTAGCTGGGTGCTCACTATGTATCGCGTGCCACAGACTGTGTCAGCGGCAATTACAACCTTTGCTCCGAACAAGTATATATTCTTGGCGCTGTCAAACGTATTGTTCGTAATAGCCGGAATGTTCCTCGACTCAACCCCTGCCACTTTAATGCTGGTTCCTATTCTCCTGCCGGCTGTTAAGAGTCTTGGCATTGACGTGGTTCATTTCGGAGTCGTCATGGTGTTTAACCTAATGCTAGGATTGCTGACGCCACCTGTGGGAATCTGTCTGATGCTTGGCGCTCAGATGGGCAAAATTAGCCTGAACAGGGCATTCAAGGCGGCAATGCCTTTCTTGCTGGCTGGATTTGCAGTTCTGATTCTGATTACGTATTTGCCCGGTATAGTGATGCTCATTCCTAATCTTATCATGGGTCACTAGGAGGTGATACATGAGGTTTTCCCGCGTTACGACGATTGTTGTAGTACATGAAACTGTAGGATGGCTCAATTTGAGGAGGTATGGGGATGTCAAAGAATATGGTAAGATGCGCAATATTGGGCTTAGCGTGCATCCTCGTAGCATGTGTCGGCCGTGGATTTGCAGCTCAGAAAACTACATTGAAACTATCCCATGACTATGCTATTGACGGCGTAGTGGATCGAGCCATGAAGCATTTTGCTTCAGAGGTGGACAGGCTATCCGACGGGCAGATGACGGTTGAGATCTACCCCGGTGGCGTTTTGGGAACTTGGAGAGAGTGTCTGGAAGCCATGGAATTTGGAACCGTCGATATGGTTGCGGAGTCATTAGGCACTCTGGAACCCTACTGCAAGCTCGCAGGCCTGGAAGGGGCCCCTTATCTCTATAAGGATGAGGCTCACTTCTACCGCGTATGGGACGGTCCTGTAGGCGCAGAAGTAATTGAGGAGATCGTCCGCCAAACCAACAGGCGCTTTCTCAATGTGATGTGGAGAGGCGCCAGACAACTAGCGACTGTAAAACCGGTTGAGAATCTCGCAGACCTTAAGGGCCTAAAGGTCCGTGTGCCCCCTGAGGAGACTTATATCCGAACATGGAAGGCATTGGGCGCTAATCCTACACCTATGTCGTTAAGCGAAGTGTTCACTGCGCTTCAGCAACGGGTTATTGAAGGCGTTGAGCAGCCAATTAATGTAATGTTGGAAGAAAGCTGGATGGACGTATGTAAGAACCTCATAATGACGTACCATGCAGCAGAGCCGTTCGGGATTATTATGTGGGAACCTACGTTCAAACGGCTGTCTAAGGACAGTCAGGCTATCTTGAGCGATGCGGCACATTTAACAACTGAATGGATGAGGATGACCATTGCTAATGAGGAGAAGGAGGCGCTCGATGCTATAAAGGCTATGGGTGTCAAAGTGGTCTATCCTGACCTTGAACCCTTTAGAGAAGCCGGAAGTAAGACAGTGCTTACCCCTGAAGTGCAGAAATGGGCAGATAAGGTCCGTGAAGTTGAATAGGATCTGAAAGGCATTGTTTGCCAACAAAGCTTGCTAAGAGCAGATATTGCAATAGCCGAGGGCCCGCTACCTGTTGTGGCCCAGGCCCCGGCTATTGCCCCTTCACCCCCTATGAACAGGCATTGGATGGAAACGCCGGGAGTGTATAATTAAGAAAGGGAGTCTAGCGAATGGGTAGGAATCTTTTGTTAGAAGGGGTAAACGCGGCTTACAGCGATGCTGTAGATAGATTAGGGTTGGACGACAATATCCGGGTGCTGCTTGATAACCCCGAGAGGGAGATCATGGTCACAGTTCCGGTTGCGATGGACGATGGGACTTTGAAGACATTTCGTGGCTATCGGGTTCAGCACTCAAGCGTTCGAGGTCCGTATAAGGGAGGCATTCGGTTCGACGTAAATGTGGACTTAGAGGAAGTGCGAGCCCTCGCGGCGCTTATGACTTGGAAATGCGCAGTGGCTGATATTCCCTACGGTGGAGCTAAAGGCGGTGTTGCATGTGACCCTACGGGCATGTCCAAGCGTGAATTGGAGGCCCTCACGAAGCAGTACGCGCGGATGATGGAACCTGTAATCGGCCCTCAGATTGACATTCCCGCCCCAGATGTCAATACTAACGATCAAGTGATGTCATGGATAGTAGATGCAAGACTTCATACAGGAGCTCTGTGGGCACGCGCAAGCGTTACCGGAAAGCCTATATCTTTGGGAGGGTCTCTTGGCCGCAGAGAAGCGACAGGTCGCGGTGTGGCGTCTGTTGCCCTCCAAATATTGAGAAAGGCCGGCATGGATCCTGCAAATTGCACCGCTGCGGTGCAGGGCTTTGGGAAAGTGGGATCGTGGACAGCGCAGTACCTTCATGAAGCCGGTGTTAAGGTTGTAGCAATCAGTGATATTTCCGGGGGCTTATTTGGGAAGGATGGCATAGATATTTCCGGGGCACGTGAGTATGTATCCCGATCTCCGTCCGGACTACTGGAAGGGTATGATGTCAGTGGACTCCAACGCATTACAAATGAGCAGCTTCTTGCTTTGGACGTTGATGTCTTGATTCCAGCCGCTATGGAGGGCCAGCTAACCGAGGCTAACGCCAATGGTGTCCGGGCACGGATGGTAGTAGAAGCAGCCAATGGACCTACAACATTCGAAGCCGACCGGATACTCAACGAACGAGGAATACCTGTAGTCCCCGACATATTGGCTAATGCCGGGGGAGTTGTTGTATCATATTTTGAGTGGATGCAAAACCTTCATGGGGCACAATGGTCTTTTGATGATGTTATGACCAAACTTGAATCCAAGATGACGAAAGCATGTAACGACGTCTGGACTGTTTCTAAAGAAGAAGGGTGTTCCATGAGAGCGGCAGCATACATGCTTGCTGTGAATAGAGTAGCCCAGGCCGCGGCCTATCGTTTCTCTCTGTAGAATAGGTAGGCCATAGCCGTTCCCTTGAGTGGGCCCATAGCGACTTGTGGGCAATAACATCATTTTAATCTATTCTGTGAAATCGTGTGGATTACTTGGGAGTGCTTGCGGTAGGGCGTTGCTTCTGCACTGGCACTCCGCCCCACGCTATGGTTGTATCAGGATGAATGAGATCCCCTCCATCTCTGTAGTCGGAACCTGTACCGAGAAAAACACTGCCCCTGCAAAAGTCTTGCCCAAAAGTGCGGTACGCTTGACATATATACGCAGCCTGTAGGATCATAAGAAGGAGAGAAACCCATTTTCGCAAGAGGGTTCAACACTATTCAGATACTCTCACTAAGAGGTTGCATTTTAGGTGTTTTCCCAGACATGATCTGGGATCGCTGCACTCGTCTAAGTGACAGGTACTAGGAGGCGTATGATGAGCTTTAGAGTTGGCCTTATCGCACCTTATCCGGATCTGGCTAATCTTGCACACGAAGTATGCAAAGATTTAAATGAGCAAATCGACATCTATGAGGGAGACCTCGGCGCAGGTGTCAAAATCGCTCAGAAAATGCAGGATCAAGATATGGATGTAATTATCAGCAGGGGTGGGACAGCCCTTGCGATTGAGAAGGCTGTAGACGTGCCTGTAGTCTCTATCCAAGTGACAGGATTTGATATTGTAAGAGCTATTCACAGCGCAAAGCAATTTCAAGATGTGATAGGCGTTGTCGGTTTTCGGAATATTATCTATGGTACAGAGTCTGTTGAAGATATTCTCGGAGTTTCATTAAAATTCATCTACCTTGAGAGTGAAGGCAGTGCTGATGAGCAAATTGCATCGGCAATTGAAGGTGGTCTTAGGGTTATTGTCGGTGATGCAATTGCCACAAAAATTGCGTCAAGATACGGTGCAAAGGGGGTCTTGATTGAATCCGGAAAGGAAGCTATCGTTAAAGCTCTCGAAGAAGCTAAACATGTAGCTGCGGTTCGCAGACACGAACGTCAAAGAGCTGAAGAGCTTCAGGCGATCCTGGACTTCGCGTATGAGGGAATAATGGCCATAGATCAAAATGGCGTTATCAAGGCTTTTAATCCTATCGCAGGACGACTGTTGGGAATAAGTACTGACAAAGCTCTCGGGAAACATATAACGGAGGTAGTTCCTGAAATCGGCTTTGACCTCGTTAGGTCAAGCAGACGCTCTGATCTTGGAAGAATCCAACGCATCGGCAATACTGTAATCGTAGGCAACCGTATCCCTATTACCGTAGATCGCGAGGTTGTTGGGGCTGTCTTCACTTTCCAAGATGTTGTCCGTATTCAGGAAGTCGAAAAAGAGGCAAGGCGTAAACTCTATCTAAGCGGGCACGTGGCGAAACATACTTTCGATGATATCCTTACAAAGGATGACAATATGTATGGCGCAGTTGACTTAGCGAAGAAATTCGCGGCGACAGAATCCACGGTTCTCATTATTGGTGAAACGGGGACAGGCAAGGAATTATTTGCTCAGAGCATTCATAATGAAAGCCGTCGCTCGGACGGACCCTTTGTTGCCATAAATTGTGCGGCTTTACCTGAGAGTTTGCTGGAAAGTGAACTCTTCGGATATGAGGAAGGAGCATTCACGGGTTCGCGAAAAGGCGGTAAGCCAGGGCTTTTTGAACTTGCCCATGGAGGAACGATATTCTTGGACGAGATCGGCGACATGTGCATGTCTACTCAAGCAAGGCTGCTTCGTGTGCTTGAACAGCGTGAAGTTATGCCGTTAGGCGGAAAGCGGATAATTCCAGTAGACGTTCGAGTAATTGCAGCTACTCATAGGAATCTTAAGAAATTAGTAAACGACGGTACATTCAGGGCAGACTTGTACTATCGGCTAAATGTTCTCAATATCACTATTCCGCCACTAAGAGAGCGGTTTTGTGACGTGTCTTTATTAGCTTCTTACTTTCTCCAAGTTTATGGTGCGGATCTGAAGGAGGCCCCAAAAACCTTTACTGACGAAGCGTTGGAAGTTCTGGAGGGTTATACATGGCCAGGGAATGTTCGGGAGTTGAGGAATATCTGTGAGAGACTTGCAGTCGCAGTTGACGCCGACAAAATTGCCAGGCATGATGTCCTTAGACTCCTTAAACCCTGTGCAGAGGCGGAGAAACCTTCCATTCCCACGAACAGTGTTACTGTATCCATAGAAGGTGGATTAAGGCAAATGGAAGAGGAAATCATGCGCCAAGTCTTACAACGAGTAGGAGGAGACAAGACTCAAGCTTCTCGACTACTGGGAGTCAGTCGAAGCACAATCTGGAGAAGGCTATCCGATAACGGTTGATATAGCAAATATCATCAATTTAGGCCCTTTCACCGAAAAATACCTCACTGAGCCATAATCCAAAGGTTCCTGTGTCGTTCCTGTCTAAGGGAAAGCGGCAATCAGCTCACTGCATAGGTAAGCCATGAATGTTGCAAAGAGCAGCGAGGCCTTATGATGCGCAGTTGCTGCTCAAAAAGGTAAATGATATAATTGACTCGCGTTTTACAGGTTCAAGAGAATCTATGTAACTGTCCCAACATCGATATCGAACTAATGGGACTTTTGGTTATGTACACGTAAACCTTGCAAAGGAAGAGGGGATAGGTCAGTGCTTGGGTTCCTGAAAAGGACTTTTGATACAAACGAAAGAGAACTGAGAAGGCTGAGGGCGATAGCGGAACAAGTATCCGCTTTGGAACCCGAGGTTTCCGGGCTATCCAACCATGAACTTGCATCTAAGACCTTTGAGTTCAAAACAAGGCTGGATAACGGTGAGACACTGGATGAACTTCTTCCTGAGGCGTTCGCCGTGGTCCGTGAAGCTGCAGTCAGAGTGCTGGACCAACGTCACTTTGACGAACAGATCATGGGAGGGGTAGTCCTCCATGAAGGGCGAATCGCTGAAATGAAGACAGGAGAAGGTAAGACTCTGGCTGCGACTCTGCCTGCGTATCTTAATGCCCTGACAGGGAAGGGTGTTCATATTGTCACAGTTAATGATTACCTGGCCAGGCGTGACGCAGAATGGATGGGTACAATCTATAAGTTCCTTGGACTCAAGGTGGGCGTCATAATCCACGGCCTTGATTATGCTGAACGAAGGGCGGCATATTCTGCAGATATAACCTATGGAACTAATAACGAGTTTGGATTTGATTACCTTCGTGATAACATGGTCGCCTCCGAGGACGAGATGGTACAGGGAGAACTTAATTACGCGATTGTCGATGAGGTAGACAGTATCCTGATAGACGAGGCCAGAACCCCTCTGATTATCTCCGGACAAGCAGAGGAGTCCACTGATCTCTACCGCCAATTTGCCAGGCTCATCCCACGGTTGAAGCGAGATGAGGATTATACAGTTGACGAAAAGGCAAACACGGTAGCCTTAACTGACGAGGGGGTCGAGAAAGCCGAGCGTATGCTGGGGCTGGACAACCTTTCCGATGAGTCTAACATAGAGCTGATGCATCACTTAAACCAGGCGCTGAGGGCTCACGCTCTTATGCGTCGTGACAGAGACTATATTGTAAAAGACGGCCAAGCAATCATAGTGGACGAATTTACCGGTAGGCTTATGTTCGGGAGGCGGTACAGCAACGGGCTCCACCAGGCTATTGAGGCAAAGGAAGGCATTAAAGTAGAACGAGAAAGCCTGACCTTGGCCACAATCACTTTTCAGAATTACTTCCGTATGTATCAAAAACTGGCGGGGATGACTGGAACAGCAGCTACGGAAGAAGAGGAGTTCAGCAAGATATATGGACTTGATGTTGTCGTTCTTCCTACACATCTTCCTATGATCCGCACCGACCATCCGGATGTCATCTTTAAGACTGAAAAGTCAAAGTTTGCTGCGATTGTTGATGAAATCGAGGAAATACACAAGACAGGCCAACCTATCCTTGTCGGGACCATATCCATAGAAAAGTCAGAGCGCTTAAGTGAAATGCTTAGACGAAGGGGAATTAAGCATCAAGTCCTCAATGCGAAGCATCACGAACGTGAAGCAGAGATAGTGGCACAGGCAGGTAGGTTGGGGGCAGTGACCATTGCCACGAATATGGCAGGCAGAGGCACAGATATTGTATTAGGAGGCAACCCCGAGTATGTTGCTAAGCAGAAACTGCGCGCCAAAGGATATTCAGGCGAGGTAGTGGCTGAAGCTGCAGAGCATTTCCCCACGGAAGATCCGGAGGTGCTTCAAGCCAGGAACGAGTATCAGGAGCTTCTGGAGGAAGCTAAGGCTGAGTGCAGAGGAGAACACGAAAAAGTCGTAGAGCTTGGCGGACTCTTTATCATCGGCACTGAGCGTCATGAAAGCCGCAGAATTGACAATCAACTCAGAGGACGTTCAGGAAGGCAAGGAGATCCCGGGGCGTCCAGGTTCTATGTTTCACTGGAAGATGATCTTATGCGACTGTTCGGCGGGGAGTTGATAACCGGGATAATGGACCGTCTCGGGTGGGAAGAAGATATGCCCATAGAACACCCGCGAATAGCCCGGTCAATTGAGACTGCGCAGAAACGAGTTGAGGGACATAACTTCGACATAAGGAAACAGGTCCTTGAATATGATGACGTCATGAATAAGCAGCGTGAGGTCATCTATGATGACAGGCGTAAAGTAGTTCAAGGAAAAGACCTAAGAAACAGGATCATGGAAATGATGTCCGAGGTGGTCCGAGAAATCCTGGACATATACGCTAACGAGAAGATATTCCAGGAAGAGTGGGACCTTCGAGGGCTGGCAGACAAGTTGAATCAGACATTCATGCTTCGACCTCCTATCGGACCTTCTGATCTGGAGGGAAAGGCCCGCCCCGAACTTGACGACTTTATAATGAACCTTGCTGCCGGATCTTATGAAGCGCGTGAGGAAGCAATTGGCCAAGAACGCATGCGGGTCATGGAGAAACTTGTCATGCTAAGGATTATTGATTCCAAGTGGATCGACCATCTCCAGGCTATGGATGATCTCAGGGAAGGGATTGGGCTCAGGGCGTACGGGCAGAAGGATCCTCTTCTTGAGTATCAAATAGAAAGCTGGCAGATGTTTGAGGATTTAAAAGCCAATATCCGTGATGATGTCGTGGTATGGATGTCAAGGGTGGCTGTAAGTGATGAACGCGGGGAGAAGCAGCCGAAGGCTAAACGGTTCACCATTAACGCAACCTCCGGCAGCAGTGAAGACGCTGCTCCCAAAGTTGAGCAGCGTCGGGTGAAAAAGGTAGGGAGAAATGATCCCTGTCCATGCGGCAGCGGAAAGAAATACAAGAAGTGCTGTGGAAAGGGTGTGTAGCTAACGTGCTCAGTGAGATTAAGCCGGTCTTAGCGGATCTTAAGGCCAGAGTGGAAAAGATGAGGGGTTATCTTTGAAATTGACACGAAGTCAGCGCAACTCAAAGACCTTGAAAAGATAATGGCTGATCCCGGTTTCTGGGACGAACCTGACGAAGCCAAGAAAACGCTCCAGCGAGCAAGCAGGCTTAAGGAAGACGTTGAGGCTTGGAAAGAAACAATGGCCAAAACTGAAGACCTTTGGACCCTTCTGAATTTGGCGATAGACGAAGGAGACAATTCAGTTGAAGATGAGATTGAAAAAGGCGTTGAGTCTTTGGGAAGAATTGTCTCGGGTCTTGAGGTTGCTCACCTATTAAGCGGCGAATATGATGGTTCCAATGCTATTCTTTCGATACATCCGGGTGCAGGGGGAACAGAATCTCAGGATTGGGCGGAGATGCTTCTTCGTATGTACCTGAAATGGGCTGAGAAACGCGGGTACGATACAGAGATTACTGATTGCCTGCCGGGAGATGAGGCCGGAATTAAGAGCGCGACAGTCTTGATTAGCGGAAGGAATGCTTTCGGATACCTGAAGGCTGAAAAAGGAGTGCATCGCCTCGTCAGAATATCGCCTTTTGACGCTAACGCCAGGCGGCATACTTCATTTGCGTCTGTTGATGTGATCCCGGACATTCCGGAGGATGTGGAAGTTGAGATAGATCCTGAAGACTTGAAAATAGATACCTATAAGTCGGGCGGAGCAGGCGGGCAGCATGTGAATAAGACTGAATCAGCTGTCAGAATAACGCATATCCCCACCGGAATAGTCGTGCAATGTCAAAACGAAAGGTCCCAATATCAAAACAGGATTACCGCGATGAGGATCCTAAAAGCCAGATTGTTTGAGCACCTTGAGGCTGAGAAGGAGAAGAGACTCGGTGAACTTCAAGGTGAGCAAAGGGAGATTGCCTGGGGGAGCCAGATAAGGTCATATGTGTTCCAGCCTTACACTATGGTAAAGGACCACCGAACAGGGATTGAGACAGGTAATGTTCAGGCGGTTATGGACGGCGATATTGACGAGTTTATCGAGACTTATCTCAGATCTCGAGCGAAGATTGGCAAATCGTGAAAGGAGTCAAGGAGTGTCGCGGTTGAAATATCGCAGACGAGGAGGCACATCCCTTGTTATAATTATTCTTAGCGTTGTCATTGGCATAGCGCTAATCTTTGAGTTGGCGGTTCCACGCATAATTGAGTCCCGATTGGAAGATGCGATAAGATCAAGCGTAGACAGGATTGAATCTGTCAGAATTCGCTTAAGAACGTTTCCTGTAATCAGTTTAGTTTCTTCAGGAAGCGTGGATTCTATCAGCATTGACTGCAAAGGCCTTTTCATGGAAGGCCTTAGGGTTGACTCTCTCGTGGTTGACGCAAGGGACATTCTTGTTCATATGCAAGCCTTGACCGGGGAGGGGCGCTTTGCTCTGTCCCGTGTTGGGCAAGGTCAAGCTGAAGTAGTAATTACTGAGAACGATCTCAATAGATATATTCGTGGGCTCGAGGGTGTGCCGGAGTCTGTCCTTGTTGAGTTGAGTCCAGGTCGAGTTACAGTGAGAGGCAGTGTAAGTGTAGTCGGTATAGAAATCCCTGTGAGTCTTGACGGCACGTTCGTTGCGGAAGGAGGCGGCACTTGGCTCAGGTATGCTGTAGATCATATTCAGGCGGGTAACACGACACTTCCTTACACTATCAGTGACGGGTTGTTAAGAGGTCTTGACTTTTCGCTGGACATGACTGATCTTCCTGTTCCTATGATGATTAGTCACATAAGTATTGAAGATAAAGCCGTGCGCATTATCGGGCGAACGCTGGATGACACGGGAGAGAACACATAAGAAAAGCGTTCTTCAGATGTAGGCGTTCCGGCAAAGTGGGGTGGGGCTCTGTGACCGGACCCAGGCGTGTAAAGAATCTTTGGGTATGGATATCAGTGGCAGCGGTAATCTCCGCTATCGTTATATTGTGGGGAAGAGGGCAGGTTGAAAAGTCCAATAATACCGTAGAGTTGGTTATGGATTATAAGGCAGCTAAGGTATTGTGCCAGAACGCAGGTTATCCGTTGGACACATTTCTTCGAGAAGCGAGAGACAGAGGGCTTACGTCTGTCGCTGTTGGTGAACGCACAATCAAGGACATGGCGGACAAGGGACAAATATTCGTGTTCAGCGGCAGGCAGATCCTTGAATATGACAGATTAGCGCCTGTAAGCGACTTTGCCCTTAGGCGGATGATAGATGAATCCCGCCTTTATGCAGGCAACTCCTATATATTCCCCGGAGATGATGCAGTCTTTGAGGACTTAGTCGAAATCCTGCCTGTGAGGCTTGAAGGAGAGCGTGTTTCTTCATTCTCATCTCAACGCTTCGGGACATTCCTTGAGACATCAAGAGATGTTCTTGACCTGGAGAAGGTCAATGTCGGGCTGGATCCGAACGAGGCCGATGAAGTGAGAAAAGCAGGGCTTCGTATTGTTGCGAGGCTCAGAAACTACCCGGGTGCGACTCCTCACAAGATAAGTTACTTCTTCAACCGTATTCCCTACAAGGACAGTGTCAGCCTCATGATATTTGAGGGCATGGAAGTCCTTGGGTACCCTAACTACCTAAGCGATGTCCGAGATATGATGCTGCTGAATTCCATGGATTTCGGACAAGTGGAATTTGCATCTCAGACAGGCGACAGCCGGTTCGCCCGTCTCATGGGTTCCGGCGTGATAAGGGTTCACAGCATTACTGAACGGGAAATGGAGAAAATCCCTTTTGACAAGGCTGTGGAGAGATTTGCCCGCGCAGCCCGTGAGCGTAACATGAGAGTCATGTATATTCGTCCTTTCCCTGCGGCAAGAGGAGATGCGGAGGCTATTGACAAAAACCTCAGTTACATTCAGGCTATTGGTGAGGGGCTTGAGGCATCAGGGTTTTCCATAGGACAAGCCCGGCCGTTCAGGCAGTACACCCCTGGCAGATACCTTATTGCGTTAGTTGGCATCGGCATTTTGGGGTTTGCGTTTATCCTGCTTGATACCTTGTTTTCTTTTCCTCCCGCTATCGAGTTAGGCTTGTTCGCGATAGGGGTCATCCTTTATGTGGTTTTGCTGTCAACCGGGCAGGCAACCTTTGCAAGACAATTGGCTGCGCTCGGTGGGGCGATAGTATTTCCTGTTCTTACAGTAAGCGGATTGTACGCTAAATCGTTGTGGAGAAGCTATAGCGGTGAGAGTGTTCAGTTGAAGGACGCTATCTTATTGTGGCTCAAGGCTTCAGGTGTATCAATTGTGGGCGGGCTTCTTGTCGCAGCCACTCTTTCCAGCGGGAGTTTCATGTTGTCCCTTGATAAGTTCATGGGCGTAAAGGCTGCCCACATCATCCCGATTCTCTTTGCAGCTGTCATATGCTGGCGTTATCTCTTAGGATATGAGCAACTTGAGGAAGACTCAAGCCGGGGCGTTCTTGCCTCATTTAGGGACTTGCTTATGACGCCTCTTTGCATATGGCATCTCCTGGTCCTGGCTGTTGTAGCGTTAGGCGGCCTTGTGTATATTTTGCGAACAGGCAATATCTATCTGGGTCTGCCAATTCCCCAATTTGATGAGGGAATGAGACGGTTTCTCGAGAATCTCTTGGTGTTCCGTCCAAGGACCAAGGAATTTCTTATAGGACACCCTGCGTTAATACTTGCTGCGACACTGGCGCTTTCAGGCTATTTCAGGCTCAGTTTGCCGCTTGCGCTTGTAGGGTGTATAGGGCAGATATCCATGATAAACACGTTTTCCCATATACACACCCCGATTATGGCGACTCTTCGGAGAACCCTTTACGGATTAATACTTGGCGGGGTGATTGGGATTGCAATCAGCGCAATCTTCATTTACGTTCTGAGAAAAACAAAAGTAGGCTCAAAAGTCCCGGAGGAGGAACCCTTTGGAGAATGAAGTTTGTTATTTCCGGCTACTTTGGATTTCAAAACATAGGCGATGAAGCCATTCTGGCAGCCATGACTCAGCACCTAAGGGAGGTATCTCCTGACCCGGAGATAGTGGTCCTGTCTGAGAATGCCATTCTAACAGAAAAGCTCCACAACGTTTCAGCTGTCAGCAGGACTGATCTTTTAGGAATATCCAGGGAGCTTGCTGACGCTGATCTCTTCATCAGCGGAGGCGGCGGACTCCTCCAAGATGTCACAAGCTCTCGGTCAGTCCCGTATTATTTGGGTCTGGTAACCTTAGCGAAGGCCATGAGGAAGCCTGTTTTCTTCTACGCTCAGGGGATTGGACCTCTGAACCTGAAGTTCAGCAGATTTCTGGTGAAGACTGTAGGCAATCTCGTTGAGACTATTGTTGTCAGGGACGAGCCGTCACTGAAACTCCTGCAATCCCTCGGTGTCACCCGTCCCGGAATGTGTGTGGCAGCTGATCCGGCTTTCGGGCTTGAACCCGGCGATGGGGTAAGGAAGGGCAGTGAACTCTTGCATGCTTCCGGAATTCCCACACATGGGGGGCCTTTGGTGATAGTTTCTGTGCGTCCTTGGGTTAAGGTGCCCGGGTATATCCAGGCTGTGGCTGCAGCCTGTGATGATCTGGTGAAAGCCTATGGCGCGGTTGTTGTGTATGTTCCTTTCCATAGGGGGCAAGACGCTCCTATATGCCAGGCGTGTATCGAATTGATGCAGGAACGTGCATATATGTTGGATTGTCACATGTTGCCGGGAGAAATCCTGTCTATTATGGAGGACGCAGATTTCGCCATTGGCATGAGATATCACTCGCTTGTATTTGCAATAGCTACAGCCACTCCTTTTGTTGCTTTGTCATACGATCCGAAAGTGGACGGACTCCTTTCAATCGTAGGCGAAAAGCCCGGACTGTCGCAAGACGATTGTTGCGTGGACTCTCTTTCCCGCCATGTTAATGATGCTTGGCACAGAAGGGAACAGATGAAGGCAAGGTTTTCGGCGCTTGCCCCGGAATTGGCGGAATCCGCGAAGTATGTAGCTTGCCTTGCAGTTGACACAGGAATGAAGGGACGAAAGCAGTGACGGAGGTGCCGGTGTGGAACGTGTTAGTATTCTCGGCCTCCCGGTGGACAGGGTAGACATGGCCGGGGCTGTCGCGCGTGTATGCGAGCTTATCTCGGAGAATAGGACATGTCAGGTAGTGACCCTGAACTCGGAGATTGCCATGACAGCTCAGGAGGATTCCAGGCTTGCAGAGGTCATTTTTGAGTCTGACTTGGTGGTTCCTGACGGCGCCGGCATTGTCTGGGCTTCCCGGGTCCTTGGGGTTTCACTCCCCGAAAGAGTGGCCGGGTTTGATCTCATGCAGGAATTACTTGCATGTGCAGCTTGCCACGGTTGGCCTGTATTCTTTTTAGGAGCTGAACCCGGTGTAGCGCAAGAGGCAGCTGAATGCGTAAAAAGGAGGCTGCCTGAGCTGATTGTGGCAGGAACTCATCATGGATTTTTTAGCGATGAAGAAGAGGCAGCCATTATCGACGGGATCAATTCAGCTGAAGCCCGTCTTGTCTTTGTCGGAATGGGCGCACCCAGGCAGGATTTTTGGATTGCGGCGAACAAGACACGGATAAAGGAAGCTATATGCATAGGCGTTGGAGGTAGCTTCAATGTCTTGGCAGGCAAGGTGAAACGGGCGCCGGATTGGATGGGCAGGTGCGGCCTGGAGTGGCTGTTTCGTCTTATATGTCAGCCCAGCAGGTTTGTGCGTATGCTGGCTTTGCCTCGGTTTGTCATAAGAGTTCTCCGGGAGAAGCTGGCCTAGCGCTGTAATGCCTTATAGAAATATACTTTGAGGTCAGGGAGTGAGGTAATTGACGAAAGAAGAAACGAAGGAATTGGAGCGCATTGCTCAGCGTATCAGATTAGGCATCATAAGATCTGTATCTGCAGCAGGGTCCGGGCATCCCGGCGGGTCTCTCTCAGTTGCGGATATTATGGCGACTTTATACTTCAAGGTGATGAGGGTTGACCCAGAGAATCCGAAATGGCCTGACAGGGACAAATTCGTCATGTCAAAAGGTCATGCAGCTCCTGCTTTGTATGCAACTTTGGCTGAGGCAGGATTTATTCCGAGGGAAGAGCTTCTCACTCTCAGGAAATTCGGAAGCAGATTGCAGGGCCATCCCAGCATGAATCATGTTCCTGGGGTAGAAATGTCTACAGGCTCGTTGGGCCAAGGATTATCTGCAGCGAACGGTATGGCGCTTGCTGCGAAACTCGACAAGCGCCCCACGAGAGTGTATGTGATTATAGGAGACGGAGAAGCACAGGAAGGCCAAGTCTGGGAGGCATCCATGACTTCCGTCCATCAGAAGCTGGATAATCTCATGGTGTTTCTTGATTACAACGGCCTGCAGATTGACGGCAGTGTAGTAGATGTGAAATCCTTTACGGATCCGGCTGCAAGGTGGCGGGCTTTCGGTTGGCATGTCCTTGAGATAGACGGCCATGACGTCCAGGCTATCCACTCTGCTTGCGAGGAAGCGAAGGCAACTTCAGGAAGGCCGACTTTGGCAGTAGCTCATACAGTCAAAGGGAAAGGCGTTTCATTCATGGAAAACGTCGCAGATTGGCATGGCAAAGCACCGTCCAAAGAACAAGCGGAGGAAGCGATAAAGCATATTGAGGCTTTGCTTGACTCAGCTTTGTAGCAGAGAGACTCAAGGCTTGTGTTGCTCGTTTCATCTATCGAATTAACATATAGACAGGGGGATAAGTCACTATGACAGATGTGCCACAAAAGACAGCGACTCGCGCCGCATACGGGAAGGCCTTGGTGAGACTGGGCGAGGAGAACCCTGATGTGGTGGTTCTTGATGCAGACCTTTCCAAATCTACGAAAACTGACGGGTTTGCTAAGAGATTCCCTGAGAGATTCTTTCAAATGGGAATAGCGGAAGCTGATATGATGGGGACTGCTGCAGGTCTTGCAGCCTCAGGGAAGATTCCTTTTGCAAGCACGTTTGCTATATTCGCGTCAGGCAGAGCTTTTGATCAGGTAAGACAGACAGCGGGATACGGCAAGTTGAACGTAAAGATAGGGGCAAGCCACGGAGGGATCACTGTAGGCGAGGATGGGGCGTCTCATCAGTCCATTGAGGATCTGGCTCTCATGAGGGTAATCCCGGGAATGACAGTGATTGTTCCTGCTGATGCCATTGAAACGGAACAGGCGGTATTTGCCGCAGCCTGCCACGAAGGGCCTGTCTACATTCGTACAGGAAGAAGCCCTGTGCCGGTGTTGTTTAATGAATCATATGAGTTTGAGATTGGAAAAGCAGCGACTGTCCGTGACGGCAAAGACGTCACGATAATTGCGTGTGGGATAATGGTATCTAAAAGCCTTGAGGCAGCGGAGATCTTGGCTGAAAAAGGGATTTCAGCGAGGGTCCTTAACATGGCCACGATTAAGCCTATTCATGTTGATGCAGTAGTTAAGGCTGCCAAAGAAACCGGTGCCATAGTAACTGCTGAGGAGCACAGCATCATCGGAGGTCTGGGAAGCGCAGTATGCGAGGTTACAGGTGCCATGTGCCCTGTTCCTGTGGAGAGGATTGGTATACGCGACGTGTTCGGGCAGTCCGGCACACCGGATGAGCTGATGAAAGAGTATTCCTTGACTGCAGATGACATTGCCCAAGCTGCTGTCAGGGCAATCGAGAGAATTGGAACATAGTTCTTGGCGCAGGCAGGAGGGATTCAGTCTTATATTATCGAATTAGTAAAGATAAAGTCGCTATCTATCAATCCCAGGAAGTGATTGTGTTGATTCGCTTCTACGATGTAACTAAGGTTTATCCCAGCGGTGCCACAGGGCTCTTCTCAGTCAACACCTTTATTGGGAAAGGGGAATTTGTCTTTCTGGTAGGCCCCAGCGGTGCCGGAAAGACTACTTTTTTGAAGCTCTTGACAAGAGAGATTCTGCCTACGCGTGGCCAGGTGCTCTTGAACGGGCGTAATATCACTAGAATAAGGCCAACTGAAGTGCCTTATTTACGAAGAACTGTCAGAATGATATTTCAAGACTTTAAGCTCCTCCCGAACAAGACTGTTTATGATAATGTAGCCTTTGCCTTAATGGTGACTGAGAAGCCAAGAAGGCAGATTGGCGCTCTTGTCAATGAAGCTCTTAAGCTTGTAGGCATAGAAAGCAAGGCTGAGATGTATCCTGATGAACTCTCCGGTGGTGAGCAGCAAAGAGTCTCGATTGCCAGGGCGATTGTGGGAGACCCGACTGTGCTCTTGGCTGATGAACCTACAGGCAATCTTGACATGGAGACATCATGGGATATTATGGAGGTTCTCTTGCGGATTAATAAGAGAGGCACTACAGTTATCATGTCTACACACAATGCAACGATAGTAGACGTATTAAAGCAGCGTGTGATCGAGTTGGATAACGGTCGGATTGTGCGAGATGATGAGAAAGGGGTCTATGAGGGTGAGGCTGAGTACAATGCGGTACTTCCTGGCTGAAGGCTGGAAGTCAACCAAGCGCAATGTAAGCCTTATCTCCCTTGGGACAATGGCGGTGTCCATTTTTGTTTTGGGTGTATTCGGGCTTATCTTAATGAACTTGAGCAATGTTAACAGCAATCTGAGATCCAGCATTGAGATAAGGGTTTATGTGGAGGATAATCTCACCGGCCAAGGCTTGGGAGCGCTGAAACAGCAGATTGAGAGCATCGAAGGCGTTCACCGGGTAACATATGTCAGCAAAGAAGAAGGCCTGAGCCGTCTGGCAAAACAGCTTGGAGAGAAAGCCGGGCTCGTGGATATCCTAGGAGAAAACCCACTTCCCGATACTTTTGATGTGCGCGTGTTTAATGCAGACAGTACTCCGGATATCGCATCAAGGATTTCCAATCTGCCCCATATCATCGGTGTCAATTACGGACAGGGCTTTACAGAAAAACTGCTGTCGGCCACCAGGTTTATTGCAGTGGCTACTGTGGTACTGGCAGTCATACTTCTGGGCGCGGTTATGTTTATTGTAGGGAATACTGTAAGGCTCTCTCTGGTTTCCCGCGCTCAAGAGATTGAAGTGATGAAACTGGTAGGCGCAACTGACTGGTTTATTATGTGGCCATTTCTGATAGAGGGAATGATTGTCGGCTTTTTGGGGTCTTCTTTGTCGGGGATATGTCTCTATGTCGTGTACAGGGCATGTATAAGCAGACTCGGGTTGGTAGCGCCCTTTATCCCAATAATTACGGAGACTGCACCGGTCGCAAGGCTCTGTGCCGGTCTTGTCGGACTTGGTGTTTTAATGGGGGTTTTTGCAGGTGGGGTTTTCATTAAAAAACACCTGGAAATTTAGACTACTTGCCTTTCTTCTTGTCGCAAGTTTTATATTTGGCCCGATATCAACGTCTGTCCACGGGGAACCGTCATCCGGGCTTACAGCGAAACGTGACCAATTGCAGGAGCTTTCCGGCCAAGTCGATCAGACTAAACAACAGCTTCTGACAATCAAGAAAAAGGAAAAGGGAGTCTTAAGCGAGCTCGAAGCAACTGAGATGAAACTGGAAAGGACTAAATCTCGTCTTGTCTCTCTCGAAAAGCAAGTCAAGGATATTGAGAAGCGCATCAGAGAGGCTGAACAGGATTTGGCGGTTTCCGAGAAAGAACAGGCGCTTGCAGAGAGGCGTCTCGAGGAGAGGCTCGACGTACTGAAGAACAGATTAAGAGCCATGTATATGTGGGGTCCCGGGAATTACATGGAGGCCCTTTGTGCAGCTTCAAGTTTTGCGGATTTCATCGGAAGATACGATTATCTGAGGATGATTGCAGAAAATGACGCCGAATGCCTGAATGAGATTGAGCTCGAAATTCAAAACCTCGCCACCCAGATGGAAGAGGTGGAAAAGAAAAAGGTCGCTCTTGAGGACCAGCGTGCGAAACTTGCTTCCATGAAGGTTGAGTTTACGGAGCAAGAAACACAGTTGGGAGCCCAAGTAAAAGAGAGAGAGACGCAGCTTGCTAAATTACAAAAGGAAAGGGCCCGGTACGAAAAAGCCCTGGACGAGCTGGAAGAGACCAGTAGAGAGCTGGAGAGGGCTATACGGGAGCAACAGGCCCGGAATATCCGAGAGGGAAAGGGCATTCCCAGATGGACCGGGAAGTTTATTATGCCTGTCCAGGGACGGATATCTTCAGATTTCGGAAACAGGTATCACCCGATTCTCAAGCAGTACAGGCTCCATTCAGGCATTGACATAGCGGTTCCTACCGGGACTCCGGTGCGTGCAGCGGCTGATGGTGTCATTATCCACAGCGGATGGATAACCGGATATGGTTATACTGTCATCATTGACCATGGAGGCGGGCTTTCCACTCTTTATGGCCATAATTCTTCGCTTGTTGTCAGAGCAGGCCAGGCTGTGCTTCAAGGCGATGTAGTATCAAAGGCCGGAAGCACAGGGGTTTCTACAGGCCCTCACGTTCACTTTGAAGTAAGGGATCAAGGGGCTCCGGTTAATCCGTGGCAATGGTTGAAGTAGAGGCGTACTCTTTGAATTACAAAATGAAAATTGGTGAAGAAACATGAAAAAGTGCCTTCGTTGGGCTTGCTTGGTTGTCGCGTTCACGGCAGTTGCCGGTGCGCTGTTTTTGGGATGGAGCCCTCTTTTAGGAGCTGCAGATAAAGCTTCCGTCGAGTCTGAAAGTGCTCAGGCAGTGCACGCTCAAGCTGCTCTTGAGACACTCTACATACTGAAGAACTTTTACCTGTATCCTATTGATGAGAGCGTCTTGCTTAAGGCGTACAGCCAGGATCAGCGCATAGAGGACATGATTAAAGCCTTAGATGACCCGCTTTCGAGATTCATGAATGAATCTGAGTTTCAAACTTTCATGGAGGATATGAAAGGTTCCTTTGACGGTATAGGTATAGTGGTAGGGATCCTTGACGAGGAGCTGACTATTGTATCCCCGATAAAAGGCACACCGGGAGAGCAGGCGGGCCTGCTGCCTCTGGATAGGATTAAGCATATCGACGGCAGGGATACCAAGGATATGGCTTTGGAGTACGCTGTTTCTTTAATGAAGGGCAAGAAAGGAACTACGGTTGTCTTAGGAATAGAACGAACGGAGAACGAGACGACTCGTGCTTTCGACGTGAGTATTATCCGGGATACAATAGTGATCCCGCGCACTTCCTGTGAAATGCTTGACGATGAAATAGGATATGTCCATTTAGCTTCATTTTTTGGCGAGAATACCGCTGAAGAGATGATGGATGAGATCAGAAGTCTTCTTGACCGGAACATGAAAGGCTTTATTCTTGATCTGCGGCTGAACCCGGGTGGTTCCGTGGATTTGGCAGTGCAGGTAGCAACGAAGTTTTTGCCCGCCGGGACCCCTGTTGTTCATATGGTGGATAAGAGTGGGCGTCGGGTTACATACTATGCAGGCCCAGGAGATAAGGTGGATGTTCCCATGGTTGTGCTGGTTAACGAGGCAAGCGCAAGCTCGTCTGAAATCGTGGCAGGTGCGCTAAAGGATATGGGGCAGGCGACTATAGTGGGGGTTAAGACCTTCGGCAAAGGGTCAGTTCAGACTATCTATCCCTTGTCCGACGGCTCGGCGATTTCCATAACAACTCACAAGTATCTTACCGCAGGTGAGCATTTAATTGACAAGAAAGGAATAGAACCTGATGTAGTGATAAAGCTTCCTGAGGAGTTCGACGACTCTGAAGGCATTGTTGCGGATACGCAGCTCGAGGCCGCTGTCAAGATTCTAAAGGAGCAGTTGAGAAAACAGGAGTCTAGCAAGGTCGCAGGATGACGTATAATGAATAGTAGTTCGTCGATTAAATGGGAGTGGCCTTGATGTTTCCGTTCGGAAAGATAATTGTCACTATCTTAATGTTGATCCCGCAAGCAGTGCTGCACCCCATGTTTTGGGTGGTTATAGCCCTTGTTGCAGCCCAATACTCCCGCGCTGCCAGGGTTGAAGCTAACGTATACGGGCAGGCTGTTGAGTCGCCGATTTCACGCTTGCTCACCTCGATTCTGCTTGGTGTTATAGCAGGGTTTGTTGCTAGTTTCATTCTGATTCTTGTAGGTGTTACGATCACCAGGGCGGGAGTCTCGTTCATTCTTCCGCTCGCTATTTTCCTTATGCTCATCGACCAGAGATTCTTGTGCTTTTCATATGCAGGCGGACTGGTGGCTTTGTCCAGCTTGATATTTGGCTGGCCTGAAGTAGGAGTCCGGGACATAATGATTCTTGTGGCAGTCCTTCACTTGATTGAGGGGTTGCTGATACGCTTGACAGGCAGTCGCGGGGCATTGCCTCTCTATATGAAAACGCAGGAAGGACAGGTAGTCGGGGGCTTTGTGTTACAGAAATTCTGGCCTGTACCCATCATTAGCATGATGCTCTTGACTCCCAAGGCAAGTGAAATAGAGACTATTACAAGCGGATTGATAACCATGCCGGATTGGTGGCCTCTCATAAAGCCAGGGATATTGCCGCCTGAAGGCCACGAGTTCTTATTTGCCATGTTTGTGCTCCCGGCAGCTCTTGGCTATGGGGATTTTGCCCTTGCCAGAAGTCCGAAAGAGAGAAGCTCGCGTACTGCCCGTGATCTTCTAATCTTCAGTCTGGTGCTGCTGGGATTGGCCCTTCTTTCTATCCCGTTCCCCTGGGTCCAATGGATAGCTGCAGTTTTTGCCCCTGTAGGACATGAATTGGTCATAGCATCGGGGAGACGCGCGGAGACTATGGCGCCTGCACTTTTTTCAGCGAATCCCAGGGGGTTGGTTGTGCTTGATGTTGTGCCTAATTCACCTGCAGATGTTGCCGGTTTCAAGAGCAGAGATATCATTATTTCCATAAACGGCCAACCGATAAAGAGTCCTCAAGATCTTAGAATGGCTTTCAGTGCGAGTGCTCCTTGGTATTACATTGAGGCTGAACGACCTGACGCAGCAGGCAGAGGAGAGCGCTTCTCACGGTCTATCTCCGGGGGAGTGGAGAGGGTTGGAATTATCCCCTCGCCCGGGCCAAACGATGATGCGCACGCGAAGGTGCCTGTGGCGTCTCTCGAAGGGCCGCTGGCCAGATGGATCCGGGGGATCCGTACCCCGCGGTCCGGGTGAAGAAGCCCATCATAACACAGTGTAACTAACCTGCGGAGTCCACGACAAGGTGACCATTTCCCGGAGCAATCCCTTCTCCTAACACGGATCTCTTCCTTGTGAAAGTCCTTGCTTCCAAGGTGCGGTTCTTCACAGACTGACATTAAGCGTATACATAACTCCGTTATTCTTCCGCGCACAGGGAGGAGATATTGCACTTACGCCGAATGTATGTTCGTAGTCGTTTGCATGTTGTCGGCCTACGCCGGCATAGCAATTATCGCTTGCAGGTAGGCCTTTTGTGATGGATAGGATGCTTAGGGTGCATTGCAGTATTGTGAGGGGTGTTTTAGAATTATTATAAACCCCGTAATCGGAACTTCAAGTGCGGCAGGAGGCTTGTCAGTTGAATGAATTCAAGTTAAAGACAGAGTTGACACCCAAAGGCGACCAAGCTGAAGCCGCTCGAAAGCTGCGGGAAGGCATTGTGTCAGGATATAGATTTCAAACCCTGCTCGGAGCTACAGGGACAGGCAAGACCTTTACTGACGCCTTAGTAGTCCGGGAAGTGCAAAAACCAACTCTGGTTATTGCCCATAATAAGACATTAGCAGCTCAACTCTGCAGTGAGTTTCGTGCGTTATTTCCGGACAACGCTGTAGAGTATTTTGTCAGCTACTATGATTACTACCAGCCTGAAGCTTATGTACCACAATCTGATACTTACATTGAGAAGGACGCGTCTATAAATGATGAGATTGACAGGTTGCGACACAGAGCTACAAGCGCTCTTCTTGAGCGAAGGGATGTCCTGATTGTGGCGAGTGTGTCATGTATCTACGGACTCGGTTCCCCTGAAGATTATAAGGAAATGACAGTCCGTCTGGAACTCGGGCAGGAGACTGACAGAGACGGGATATTGCGGGATCTTGTAAAGATTCAGTATGTCCGCAACGACATTGGATTTACCAGAGGGACGTTTCGGGTTCGAGGAGACGTTGTTGAGATTATCCCTGCATATGAAGAAAACGTGATTCGCATGGAGTTCTTCGGTGATGAAGTCGACCGTATCCTGGAGGTAGATGCAATCACCGGGGAAATACTTGAGGAACGGGAGTCCGTAACGATTTTCCCTGCGACTCATTTCATCACCAATGAGGAGAAACTGAAGCGCGCTATTCAGAGTATCGAGGAAGAACTTGAGGAGAGACTCGCCTTATTGCGCGGAGCGGGGAAACTCTTGGAGGCTCAACGCCTCGAGCAAAGGACCAGGTACGATCTGGAGATGCTTCGTGAAGTCGGATACTGTCAGGGGATCGAAAACTACTCGCGTCACTTGACAGGGAGACAACCCGGAGAGCCGCCGGCAACGCTTCTCGATTATTTTCCCCCTGATTTCCTGATAATCATTGACGAGTCTCACGTGACGCTCCCGCAGTTACATGCTATGCATGCAGGGGACAGGTCGCGCAAGCATAATCTCGTTGAATACGGGTTTAGATTGCCGTCAGCTTATGATAATCGGCCGCTTACGTTTCGTGAGTTTGAGGCCCGTGTAAACCAGGCGATCTTTGCTTCAGCGACACCCGGACCCTATGAGTTGGAAGTAAGCAGTCAAGTCGTGGAGCAAATCATCAGGCCTACAGGCCTTGTCGATCCGGAGATCATAGTGCATCCTACGGGGAATCAAATCGACGACCTGTTGGCTGAAATCCAAGATCGGGTAGACGCTGATGAAAGGGTCTTAGTAACTACGCTCACGAAGAAGATGGCGGAGGACCTTACTGACTACCTATTGGAAGTGGGAGTGAAAGCCAGGTATCTGCATTCTGAAGTGCAAACCTTGGAGCGAGTTGAAATTCTGAGAGACTTACGTCTCGGCGAGTTTGACGTTTTAGTGGGAATCAATCTTCTAAGAGAAGGCCTGGATCTGCCCGAGGTCTCACTTGTAGCGATTTTGGATGCGGATAAAGAAGGTTTCCTACGCTCAGAAACTTCACTTATCCAGACCATCGGCCGTGCTGCACGTAATGTCAATGGCAAGGTCATAATGTACGCTGACACTGTTACCCAATCAATGAAAAGGGCTATTGACGAAACCTATCGTCGTCGCAACATCCAAATGGAGTATAATAAACGACATGGCATTACCCCCGAATCCGTGAAAAAGGCAATCTATGACATAACTGAAATGTTGAAAGTCGCAGAAGACAAGCCGGTTTACGGGTCGGATGAGACTGCCATGTCCCATAAAGAGGCCGCAAAACTCATACAGGCATTAGAAGACCAGATGTATAAGGCAGCCCAGGCTTTAGAGTTTGAGCAGGCTGCAGAACTCCGCGACAAGATACGAGACCTCCGCAAGCGGTTTATCCAATGAAGAGGTTTTCGGAGGAGAGTTATTTTGAGTAAAGATTTCATAGTGGTCAAGGGTGCCAGACAGCACAACCTGAAAAACATAGATGTCAGGATCCCCAGAGACAAGCTTGTTGTTATCACCGGGATTAGCGGTTCGGGGAAATCGTCTTTGGCATTTGATACAATCTATGCTGAAGGCCAGAGGCGCTATGTTGAATCTCTCTCAGCTTATGCCCGTCAATTCCTTGGCCAAATGGACAAGCCTGATGTAGATTACATCGAAGGCCTTTCTCCTGCCATAGCTATTGACCAAAAGAGCGGGAGCAGAAATCCCAGATCTACAGTAGGGACAGTAACGGAAATATACGACTACTTGAGGCTGCTATTTGCGAGAATAGGTAAGCCTCATTGCCCAAAATGCGGGTTGCCCATTACTCAGCAGACAGTGGAGCAAGTTGTGGATCAAGTGATTGCCCTTGGTGAAGGTGCAAGGGTGCAGGTGCTCGCCCCTGTTATTCGAGGCAAGAAAGGTGAACACAAGAAAATCCTGGAGGATATCAGAAAAGACGGATTTGTCAGGGTCAGAGTCAATGGCGAGGTTCGTCGGGTTGATGAGGATATCTTGTTGGACAGATACAAAACCCATACTATCGAGATAGTCGTTGATCGTCTGGTAATCCGTGAAGGAATAGAACAACGTTTAGCTGACTCAATAGAGCTTGCTATGAGGCAGAGCGGCGGAACTGCCGTAATCAACGTGGCGGATAAGGAAGACCTGATCTTCAGTGAGAACTTTGCATGTATTGAGTGCGGAATCAGTTTTGAAGAGCTTACTCCGAGGATGTTTTCCTTCAACAGCCCGTATGGCGCGTGTCCTGAATGTGCCGGACTGGGAACAAAAGAGGAAATCGATCCGGAGCTTGTTTTAGATACTGACATAAGCATAATGGAAGGCGCATTGGTCCCTTGGCGAAGATCCTTTGAAGGGACGCGCAGCGACTTCTTTGCAAACAGAGTTATAAAGGTATGCGAACGCTTTGGAATTGACCCGACTGTGCCGGTAAACAGATTGTCTCCGGAGCACCTGAAGATCTTGCTTTATGGGGCGGGGAGGGAGAAGTTTCGGTTCAGATATCATGACTTCTCAGGTAATTACGTATCACGGGAAACAAGCTATGAAGGTGTGATACCGTACTTGGAGCGCAAGTATAGGGAGGTTCGTTCGCAGGGAATACGGGAAGAAATTGAGGACTTCATAACAACAAGGACTTGTCCCGCATGCGGCGGCGCAAGGCTTAGACCGGAAAGCCTTGCCGTAACAGTGGGAGGCAAGTCAATAATGGAGGTTACAGCCTTATCATGTCAAGAGGCTTGTGATTTTTTTGAAAGCCTGGAGATCTCTTATCGGGAAACTCTCATTGCAGGACAAGTTCTGAAGGAGATTCGGGAGCGTCTTGGTTTTTTGGTCAACGTCGGGCTGGATTACCTTACCCTTGACAGGCCTGCCTGCACTCTGGCAGGCGGAGAGGCGCAACGCATAAGGTTGGCTACTCAGATCGGGTCCTGCCTTGTCGGGGTGCTCTATATACTTGATGAACCCAGCATAGGACTCCACCAACGCGATAATAAGCGCCTCATAAGCACCTTAAAGAACCTCCGCGATTTAGGCAATACCGTGATCGTGGTCGAGCATGACGAGGAGACAATCAGATCCGCAGATCACATTATTGATGTGGGTCCGGGCGCAGGTGCGGAAGGCGGACATATAGTAGCCCAAGGAACCATTGATGACATAATCTCATGTGATGACTCGTTGACCGGGGTTTACCTGTCCGGAAAAGAGAAGATTCCTGTCCCGTCCAAACGTCGTTTGCCAAATGGAAAATCCCTGTTGATTAAAGGGGCAAGAGAGCATAATCTTAAGGGAATTGACGTAGAGATTCCCCTTGGCATGTTTTTGTGTGTAACCGGCGTTTCAGGTTCAGGCAAAAGCACGCTGGTAAATGAGATCCTATATAAGAGGCTCTCCCACGATTTGAACAGGGCATCAGCTAAACCCGGGGCTCACGATAGAGTTTTCGGACTTGAACATCTGGATCGTGTTATCAATGTGGATCAATCACCTATCGGTAGGACTCCAAGATCCAATCCTGCCACATACACTGGCACCTTTGACATCATCAGAGAGACTTTTGCCCTGACCCCGGAAGCCAGGGCTCGAGGATACCGTCCGGGAAGGTTTAGCTTTAATGTAAAAGGTGGCAGGTGTGAAGCTTGCCGCGGTGACGGGATCATTAGGATTGAAATGCATTTCCTTCCTGATGTTTACGTTCCGTGTGAGGTATGCAGAGGGAAACGATATAACAGAGAAACCTTGGAGATCAAGTATAAGGGGAAAACCATAGCGGACGTGCTGGATATGAGGGTGGACGAAGCCCTTGAATTCTTCGGGAATATTCCTCGTATCAAGCGTAAGCTGGAAACACTGTATGATGTCGGGCTTGGATATATAAAACTGGGACAGCCTGCTACAACTCTGTCCGGCGGCGAAGCGCAGAGAGTCAAACTCGCCACGGAGTTGAGCCGGCGCAGTAACGGCAGAACTCTCTATATACTGGATGAGCCCACAACCGGGCTTCACTTCGCTGATATTCATAGATTGCTCGATGTTCTGGACCGTCTTGTAGATGCAGGCGACACCGTTCTAGTCATTGAGCATAACCTCGACGTGATAAAGACCGCAGATTACATTATTGACTTAGGTCCTGAAGGCGGCGAAAGAGGAGGGACGGTTGTGGCATGCGGAACCCCTGAGGAAGTTGCAGAAGCGGAAATGTCTTATACAGGACATTTTCTCAGGAAGGTGCTTTACAGATGAGCTTTGACCTGAAATCGAATCTCGCAGAAAGAGTCAAAGACCTGCCTGATAGGCCGGGAGTATACGTAATGAAAGACTCGTCCGGCAAGGTGATATATGTCGGGAAAGCTTCATCCCTGAGAAACAGGGTTCGTTCCTACTTTCAATCCCCTGCAGGGCTGCCTAAGCGCACTCAAATACTTGTGGACCGTATCTGTGATTTTGAGTACATTGTTACGGACTCTGAGGTCGAAGCCTTAATCCTTGAGAATAATCTAATAAAGAAACATCGTCCTTGGTTCAATGTTCAATTGAGGGATGATAAGACTTACCCGTTTATCAAGATTACGCTGCAGGACGAATTTCCCAGGGTTATCGTGACCAGAAGGGTTGAACAAGACGGCAGCCGTTACTTCGGGCCGTATGCCGATGTCGGGGCAATGCGTGAGACACTTCGCTTCTTGAAGCGTTTTTTCCCTGTACGGAGCTGCTCGAAGAAAATATCTGAAGAACATTTGCAAAAGATGCGCCCATGCCTCAACTACCATATAAAGAAATGCCTTTCTCCGTGCTCGGGAAGGATATCCAAGGAAGCGTACATGGAGCTCGTAAACCAGATCATTCTTTTTCTGGAAGGCCGTCAAGATCAGTTAATACGTGCTATGAAAAAAGAGATGCAAGCAGCCTCAGACTCTCTTAATTTTGAGAGGGCAGCGTCTATCAGGGACGCTGTCAGAGCTATCGAACGCGTAACTGAAAAGCAGAAGATAGTCCTGGCATCACGCAGTGATATTGATGTAGTCGGCTATTTTCGGGACGAGGCTGATGTATGTGTTCAGGTATTCTTTGTTCGTTCCGGGAAACTCATGGGACGCGAACGCTTCTTCATGACTAATGCCGATGATGTCCCTGACTCAGAGATTCTTACCGCTTTTATTAAGCAGTACTACTATGAGGCCGCTTTCATTCCTGATGAGATATTGCTTCCTCTTAAACCCGATGATAAAGACGCCATCAGTATGTGGTTGAGGGAGAAAAAAGGTCGCAAGGTCAGTATTCATGTTCCGCAGCGAGGCGACAAAAAGCATCTTCAGAGCATGGCGACGGATAACGCAAAACTCAGTTTGGAGGAAGCAAGAACACGAGCTATGCAAGATGCAGCGCTGAAGGATGCTGCACTCCTTGAGCTTATGGAAGCGTTGGAGCTTCCCGGACTCCCCAGGAGAATCGAAGCCTTTGACATATCAACCATCCAGGGGACTTGTGCTGTCGGCAGTATGGTAGTATTTGAACGCGGACAACCCGAGAAATCTTCTTACCGGCGTTTTAAGATTAAGACGGTGGAAGGTCAAGACGATTATGCCATGATGCATGAGGTAGTTTCCAGGCGCTATAGGAGACTTCTAAAGCAGGATCAGAAAGAAAAGCAGTTGCCTGATTTAATTATTATTGACGGGGGCAAGGGTCAGCTTAATGCAGGACTTAAGGCGCTTTCAGAATTGGGCGTGCAAAATATTCCGGTTATCAGTCTTGCAGAATCTCACGAACTGATTTTTGTTGAAGGCCAAGAACAACCTATTGCTCTCCCCGAGGATTCCAAAGCCCTTCTCCTTCTCAGGCATATCCGTGATGAGGCGCATAGATTCGCAGTCTCATACCATAGACAGCTGAGGACGAAAAGATCCACTCTGTCAGCCCTTGAAGAAATTCCGGGTATCGGTAAGAAACGACTTCAAGCTCTTCTTACGACGTTTGGGTCAGTGAAAGGCATACGCGCGGCAAGCATAGACGAAATTGCGAGTGTTCCGGGAATAAACCACAAGCTGGCGGAACGGCTCAAGGAAGCCCTGGCATCCGACACAGATGTTATTTTGCCTCCTATCTTAGAAAATTGACAAAAGATCTACTGCAGCATCAGAGAGCACGGTGGAATTCCTTTCACCTATATTAGGACACGTTTCCTCGAAGCAGTGAACGAATCTCGATCATCCACTACCCAAAACCACTGAGACATGACAATCCAACAGCAAATTGGTTCAAGCAAATCAGTTAGGGCTAATGACGAAACTATGCAACACCCTATTGACATTCTTTTGAGGCGGGCTTTATAATATTAATGCATGGATTGATATTATCAATATGATAATCAACATGATTAATAAGGGGGCAGCGATATGAAGCGTAAAGCTCTTGGCAGGTGTCCTGTCTGTGGGGAATCGCTGGAAGTTACGGAACTTTCTTGCCCCAGGTGTGACACTTCAATCAGTGGGCACTTTGAAACATGCAAGTTCTGTCAGATGACTGATGAGCAAAGGGATTTTGTGTCAACATTCATTAGGTGCCGTGGGAACATAAAGGAAGTCGAGAGGGAGCTCGGGATCTCCTATCCTACAGTCCGAGGACGTCTCGATACAGTCATTGGGGCACTTGGTTTCCCGGTGGAACGTGATAAGGAAGATGAGGCCGAAGTTGCGGGTAGGCGTAAGGAAATCCTGGATTCTCTTGCTAAGGGAGAACTTAGCGCGGATGAAGCTGTAAAGCTTCTGAAGCAAAAGTAAGCGAGACGCACGTTGCAAGGAGGGGCGTATTATGCGTGAAGAAGTTATGATGATCCTGAAAATGCTGGAGGAGGGCAAGATTACTTCAGAGCAGGCTTCATCGCTGATTGAAGCCATTGATGATGCCGTGGGACTCCGCATTCCTGAAGAATCCTTCGAGACTCCCGAGGGTGACGATGAGAAGTCTGAGGAATCAAAGCCAACGCCTTCTTCAAAAGTGCCTGGCGTGGCAGAAATCAAAGGGTTGGTGGATAAGCTTTCAGGTCTTGTTGATGTGGTGGATCGAGAGGCCTTTGAGAACCTGGCGGAGAAGATCCGAGAGACTGTAGAGAGCGCGGTAAAGAGCACTGATCAAGCTATTGACCGTGTACAGCAAGAAGTAAGAGGTCGTAAGATACGTGTTGAGTCTGATGATGAAGATGCTTCAAGGGCACGCTGGTCAAAAGCCATTGTTGAGCCGTTCCAACGTATGTTTTCCCCTAGCATTAGGGTGGAGAAGGTTATAGAGGGGAGTCTTGCGGGCGAGTCCGGCAAGGAGATTGACGTAGCGCTTATCACGCAAAATGGCAGCATTGCAGTTGAACCATGGGACGAACCCGGCTTCCGCGTCAAAACGACAGCCCATGTGACGCCTGCTGCAGAGGGGCGGACAAACGATTGCGAAACAGCCAAAGCAGTTTTGGAAGAGCTTCTGAAATATGAAGCAACTGATAATTCCCTCGAGATTAAGGTTAGTCATGGGAAAGCCCTCTCAGGCGCGTCTCTCGATGTGAAACTGCCCAGGGAATTTCTCTACGACATGGATCTCGAAACGCAAAACGGCAGAGTGGGTTTGGGTGAGTTTCAGTGCAAAATGATCAGAGTAAAAACTTCTAACGGCCGGATAGAACTGGATAATACTCGTGGAGTCATAATGGAATTAGAAGCTTCCAACGGTAGAATCGACGTCAGTGGAATCGCTCAGAGAATCAGTGCGAAAACTTCAAACGGAGGGATAACTGTTATTCCCCGGAAGATAACAGGGGACTCCCAATATGAGCTAAAGACCTCCAATGGAGCGATAGAAGTGAAACTTGCAGACGCTGACAAGGCGGGCTATCATATAGAAGCGAAAACAAGCATGGGGCGCATCGTGGTAGATCTTCCGGACCTAGCCTATCAAGTGAGGGATGAAGAGACTGTACGAAGGGAAGTAGTTGCTGAGACATCAGGGTTTTCTGAGAACACTGACAGACTGACAATTAAAGCGCGGACATCCAACGGCCAGGTGCGTATTATGCACAGTTAGTACGTCTTAGAGTCTTGAATATACTTAAGAGGAGGGAAACCCTAATGTCTGAAGAAAAGAAGCAAATCCTCGATCTTGTCCGGGAAGAAAAGATCTCTGTGGATGAAGGTCTGAAGTTGCTGGAGGCTTTGGATAGCTCAAACCAAGAAGACCGGTCAGCGCCTGTACGCCAAGGAGACCGCCACGGGAGAATGCTTCGGATACGCGTATTTGATACCGAGGATAACACGCGAGTCAATGTCAATTTACCTCTTGCCCTTGCCAAGGTCGCAATGAAGTTCATTCCTAAGGACGTATCCAAGCAGCTTAAGGATGAAAACATTGACCTTGATGAACTCCTGTCCACTATTACTGAAGCAAGTTCGGGAAAAATCATTGACGTAGACAGTGAGGATGCAAAAGTGGAAGTCTACATTGAGTAGGGACGTGGTAACGTTGCTGACAGGGCAGACCACAGCTTAACTAAAGGGGGTGCCGGTATTGGGAAAACGGACATTTATGATTAGATGGTTGGCAAATGCCATCGTCCTTCTTGTTATTCCGTACTTCATGGGGCCTGCAGTCAGAATAACCGGACTTGTCCCAGCGCTTTTGGCAGCTTTCATACTAGGGATTGTGAACGCGCTCATAAGACCGGTTTTGATTATCTTGTCTCTTCCTATACAACTGCTTACGTTAGGCCTATTTACGTTCATAATAAACGGCTTCATGTTATGGATAGTATCCAGGATAGTGCAGGGTTTTTACATATCTGGGTTCTGGCCTGCCGTGCTGGCGTCAATCCTCCTCTCAATAGGAAGTAGCATTATAAGCTGGGTGGTGCAAGATTAGTGACAATTGCAGGATCCGGAAGAATTAAGTTGATAGCCATTGACATAGATTACACCTTGATTGGCAGCGATCTTACGATAAGTGACAGAACAAAGCAGGCTATACATGCTGCCATGGATGCCGGAAGCATGGTCACACTGGCGACCGGACGAATGTTCCGGGCATCAGTGCCTTTCGCGGAAGAGTTAGACATTGATGCGCCTCTGATAACGTATGACGGCGCCTTGGTGAAAACTGCCAAGACCAAGGAGCTATA
>JAKPFY010000126.1 GCA_029551185.1 Bacillota bacterium | reverse complement strand
AGGGTGGCTTTTAACTCGGGTTGGCCAGACAGGATCAGGCTCATGGGGCTTTGCGAATCGACGGCAACATTGAGCATGAACCTTAGCTCCTCCAGCATTTCTCTCTCCAGGAGATGGGCTTCATCCACGATGATCACAGGGGTAATGTGCTGAAGCACGGTCAAGATCTCCAGTTCACGCTGCAGGATTCGTTTGCTGTCGCCTCGGTAGAATTTGCCTTCCACGCCTAACTGGCTCAGAATTCCGTTGTAGAAGTGCCTTGGGGTTAGAGAAGAATCCGCAATGTACATGCACCGATAGCCTCGTCCGTCCAAGGTGTCCTTCAAAGAGCGGATAATGGTGGATTTCCCGCTGCCGCACTCTCCGGTCAGCACTGCAAACCAGCGCATTTTCGCTGCATAGGCAAGGCGAGAGAGGACCTCCTCCTGCCCTGGGACTGGATACAGATGCTCAACAGGAATATCCCGGGAGAACGGTGTCTCTTCAAACTCATAGAACTGCTCAAACATCACACACCCTCGCTTTCTTTCATCAGATCCCGATAGCTGGTGGCCCCCTCCCGAGGACGGTCAACCTTCTGTTTTTCCATCGCCTGCAGCATCCGCGAGTTCGGCGCTTCTACCAGAGGATCCGGCGTGATCCGGGCTTTGACAAACTCACTGATCACCAGGGGGCGGATGACCCGCGGCTCGGTGCTGTCATGGTACATTGTCAATTCATCCGGATTGCTGGCACTATAGGCAACCTTTACCTTAAAGCCGATGACATCTACTCCCGCTTCCCATTTCCGTGAGTTGTAGGAGACGCATCCGGTTTTGTCTACCAGGCGAGTCTCAGTCAGCGTGAACGCCATATTGAGGTCCTCCTGGCTCACGAAACGCTGCATTTTCAAGTCTCCCTGGTAGGCTTCCTTGGGAGTCTTTCCGATGCTGGAGTGGATCTTCTCATGGTAGTAGCTCTCCAGCCACAGATCGAGCTTGTGCTGGACCTCTTCCACCGACTGAGGGTGCTCCAGCTTCATCTCCAGCACAAATTTATCCAGAAGTTTGTTGAACCCCTCCACCTTGCCTTTTGACGAAGGAGAATAAAATTTTGCCCGGATCAGCTTCACACCCAGCCTTATGCTTGCTTGGTTAATCTTACGGCCTATAAATTGCTTTCCATTGTCAGAATATATACTGTCAGGCACTCCGAAACGCTCGACCGCCCTGCGGTAGCAGGACATGACCCGGTCCGTCGTTTGATCCTCATAGACACCGATCCCAGTCACAAACCTTGTCGCATCATCGATGAACACCACTGCGTACAGTTGCTGAGCCTTTCGAGTGGCTGTCTTTGGCAGGACAAGGAGGTACTTAATGTCTGTTTGCCACAAATCATTGCGATGCTTGCGCTGAAATCTGCGCATTGCGCCAGCCGAGCCCTGTGCGCCGGTATTGAACGCCTTGAGCTGATGGGCAGCATAACCCCGGCGAGACAGATGATCCTGTAAGGTAGACCGTTTCAGTTCCCCTTTGGCGACCTTGCCCTCCAGTTCCAGGATCCGAATGATGTCATGGACACTCCGATTGGGCGCCTCCCGGCGAAGCATCACCGCTTCATCCAGGATCGATTCGGTCACTGATCCGGTCTTGTTCGAAGGCTTGGTGGCCGGAACCAGTCCGTTAAATCCCTGCTCTTCATAGGCTTTTAGCCATCGACGGATCGTTCGAGTAGATAACCCCTCATTTTGGGCAACGGCTTCGATTTTCAGGGTGCGCAAAGCGGGGTCCATGGTTGGACCCATCAGGGGATTCAAGATTTGCGCCCTCTCATAGGCTGTTTCTTCTCTGGTTTTCTTCATAGTCGGTTCACTTCTCCTTGAAAAATTGAGTTTAAGGAGAGCTTACCCGAATCTTCGGTCTGGGCCTATTCCATATCAGGTGGAATGGCCAGAGTTGATGGTTGACGAGGACTCTGACCAATTCAAAGAGAGGGAGGTCCAAAAAATCACTGGGGATGATTTCCCGATTCACCAGTGAGGTTACGGCATCTTTAAGATACATCTGCCAGATCCTCCACCATCTTTTCCAGCGGTTGGGCGTACGAGGATCCTTGACGATCGAAACAGGCGCGCCCTTTACAGCGCGCTCAATTACTGCCTTAAAACAGCGCTGCCTGGGGAG
>JAKPFY010000092.1 GCA_029551185.1 Bacillota bacterium | reverse complement strand
CAAAGAGGACCGGCAGAGCCTCTACGCTATTATCAAACAAGAACTCAATTGGGCGGGGGCATTTTGGGCGCGGCTTGTTGGGCGCAGGCTGGAATAGGAGGGCGCATATGTCGATACAGATTCGGAAGATCATTCGTCCAGGGGGTAGCGATGCCATTACGCCTGCTGATATTGGGGCCGAAACCCCCTCAGGCGCACAGGATAAGGTAGATACGCACGAAGCCAAGGTTGCCCCCCACAGTGGGCATATGATCCTGGGCACCTCAAATACAGACATAAACAAAGTCAAGGCATTAGAATTAAAGACCGATACACGCTCTCTGACCCTGACCTATACAAGTGGCAAGCTTACCAAAGTCGAAGAAAAAGACGGTTCTACTGTAATCAAGACAACCAACCTAACATATACAGACGGCAACCTTACCAAAGTCACTGAGACTGCCGGAAACACCACCGTCACAACCACGCTCACCTATACCGATGGCGCGTTAACCTCTGTCACGAAGGAGGTGAGCTAATGGATGTAATAGGATATGCGCTGGCGAATAATATACAAGTTGAGGAGGGGGATGTCTGGGAGGAGCGAGAGCCGATGCCTACAGCACGACACAGCCTAGCAGCAGGAGTAATTGACGGTGTATTGTATGCGGTTGGGGGATATATTTCGTCAGCCACTCCAGTCACCGACAAAAACGAAGCTTATAATCCATCAACTAACACGTGGAGTACTAAAGCTAATATGCCCACAGCACGACGCAACCTGGCAGCAGGAGTAATTGACGACGTATTATATGCGGTTGGGGGATATATTTCGTCAGCCACCGACAAAAACGAAGCTTATAATCCCACAGACAAGATTACCGGCCTAGAGCCATTACTCGGCTGGTTAGCAGCGAAATAAGGAGGAATTGGTATGCTTAACAGCCTAGAAATATTGAAAGAAGCTAGAGAACTCGGCTCAACGACAACCTTAGCTGAAGTGGATGCTGTGCTTGCCGGATATGATTACCCTGCGCTGCGGGAGGCGGAGCGAGTCAATTACCGCATTGAGCTGTATGACAAGGCTTCGCCTATCAATGGTGTTCCCGCTGAGATTATCCTGAAAGATGCGCCTGCCGGGGGAGAGGTCTACCTTATCTATGTCAATAACAGATTAGTTTACTTGCAAACACATGACCCTGAAGAAATGGGAGTTGTGGCGATGTCGGAGACGAGGGCTTTAGAAGCTGCGGGGACGATTGTAGATAGCTTGATTGAACAGGCTGTCGATGTGAGGGTGCGGGAGGAAGTGCTGAGGGCGTTATTGGTGTAGCGGTTAACAAGGCAGGAAACTCAGGCGGTTGTTAAGACACGACTTCAGAAAGAAGGTGATGGGACATGATAGCAGCGATATTGCCATATATCTCGGCAGCGTTGGCTCTTGCACAGTTAGCGCAGACAGTAGCCGGGCCTCCGGCTCCTCCCCCGCCTCCTGAACCGCCTCCTACTCTCGGATGGGACGAGGCGATGAAGCGGGCTACGGAAACACTGAGTCCGATCTACGATGAGAGAATGCAACAGACGCTTGCAGGCGTAGACAAGGATTTGATTTCCCGTGGCTTCTTCGGGCAACTGCCGGGTGCTGCTTTAGCCGGGTCAAGGGCTGCTGAAGTGGAACGCGCGAAGGCTGCTGCAATAGCAAGCCTCGGCGGTCAGATGCAATCACAGAGTCAGGATCAGGCGCTTGCCCAACAGAGACTGGCTGCTGAGTGGGCGATAAATCAATCTAACCTATGGAACCAGGCGCAGCAGCCGAGGATGTATTATCCACTGGAGCACTACAAGACAACATGGGAATGGCCTCTTGAAACAATAGTCAACCAACTTAGATCGGGACGAACAACTCCTATGACAACTAAGAAACAAGACTTCTTAACAGAACTAGGCGTAAACTACCTATCTCAAGGCGGCATGACTTCCGGAAGTGGTCTGCCGACTTCAATGCCAGCGTCTGGTTATTATGGGCCTGGAGGCCAGGCAATTCCCATGAAACTTAACCCTTGGGCTTATTAACAGGAGGTGAACAGGAATGGCAATGAATAACCCGTATGTAGATCCTAATCTGAAAAATTGGATGCAAGCAAGCGTCCAGGCATTAGAAAGTCTTCTCAAAGGGCCTACAGATACGAGGTCAATTCCGACACAAAAGCGTCTTGCAAACATACTGAATATAGCGCCAAAAGTGTATGAGCTATACGGGGAGCAGTTAGGTGAAGGATGGCTTCAGCCGTATTTGCCACAAGCTGGTGCTGCGGTATCACAACCGCTTTACCGTGCTATGCAGCAATATGAACGGACAATGTCGCCAATGCGGGCTACCGGCTTTGACCCAAGCAAGGCACTATATGCTCAGTATCAACAGCCAACAGGAACCTCATGGCAAGCGCAGTTGTCAGACGCTGCTCATGAGGCATGGAAACTAGGATGGCAAGGACAATGGTATGACCCGATGCGTGACACGGTTACCCTAATGCCGTTTGTAGAGGACATTTTACGAGAAGTAGCATTAGAGGCAGCTGGCACAGCAGGAGATGCTCCATTTTTCTCTAACTTTATGCAAGCATTAGGAGGCCCTACTACCGGAGCAGCAACCAGCCTGCAAGATATAGCCAAGAGAACAATTCCGATATTATCAGACAATAATCCTATGAAAACAATACTGCAAACATACTTAGACCAGGCACCAACCGGTATTACACAAAAGATGATCCAGGACGCAGTATCGTTTGAGGGCGGCATCCGTAAGGCTGCTAGTGCTAAAGGGCCGGAGACAGTGGAATTAAAGAACGCACTTGCAGGACTAGCTCCAATATATCACACCAGGGAGGAGTACCTTGCAGACCTGCAAAAACATTCTTCTGAAATTATAACCTTAATAGGGCTTGATGAGTACAGAAAACTAGAACTTGAAGCTGTCCGGTATGTGCAAGGAGGCCCTGCGCCTGCTGGTGCAGACATACCTGGGATACCACAACAAGCACGACGAACAGTGACTGAACTATTCGGCAAGAAACCACCGCAAACAGAACCAGGGATAGACCATATCGAAAATCTCCTTAAAAAAATAAGGGGCATGACAAGATAAGTGGTGGTATGAATGAAAATACCCGTTGACGTACTCTATAGCGTCATAGACGATGCCAATAAGGCAAAGCAAAAACATCAAGAAGAGCTAAGGCAATACGAAGCGGAGCTACAAAAATTCTGGCAGCAGTATCAACAAGAATGGAAGGCCAAGGGTATCCATCCAGAATTTGCAGCAAGAGCACCTGGTGTTGCC
>JAKPFY010000189.1 GCA_029551185.1 Bacillota bacterium | reverse complement strand
CCTCAAGGATTCGGGGGACGAACAACTGCGCTCGCCGTGAATGTCGAATTCGCTCCGTGTCATATTGCCAGTTTGCCTGTGGCCTGCAACCTAAACTGTCATGCAGGACCCCATGACTCTATCGTGCTGTAAGCAAAGGGACTAAACGGAGGTGAATAGGGGATGGCTATTCGTAAGATATCTACCCCTCTGACAGATGAGGTCATAGCCACGCTTAAGGCAGGCGACAACGTGCAAATAACAGGGACGCTGTATACAGCAAGGGATGCTGCGCATAAGCGTCTTGTAAACCTTATCAGGGAAGGCAAGGAACTTCCCATGGACATACAGGGTCAAATCATCTACTATGTTGGGCCTGCACCGGCAAAACCAGGCCAGGCTATAGGTTCCGCAGGCCCTACCACCAGCTACCGTATGGATTCATACGCTCCTATTCTTATGGAACACGGACTCAAGGGCATGATTGGAAAAGGCTCAAGATCTCAGAGCGTAAGAGAGGCCATGGTAAGGTATAAAGCCGTGTACTTTGCAGCTATTGGAGGAGCGGGGGCACTACTTGCAAAGTGTGTGAATTCATCGGAGATTGTAGCATATGAAGACTTGGGCCCTGAGGCTGTCAGAAAACTTACCGTAGAAGATTTCCCTGCAGTCGTAGTCAATGATATTTACGGTAATGACCTCTATGAGCAAGGGGTTGAAGAATACAAGATTGGTAATGGCGATACATAAATTTGACGGTGAGGGTTGTATAGGATGCTAAAGACGATAAGGTGGACCGGGGAATCGCTTGAACTCCTTGATCAAACTCGGTTGCCACAAGTCAAGGACTATATTGTCTGTACAAGCTATCGTGATGTCAGAGACGCGATCCGGGACATGAAGGTAAGAGGTGCTCCGGCTATCGGTGTCAGCGCTGCATACGGTATGGTGCTCGCTGCTTATGAGTGTGAAACTCAAGCAGACAGTAAAGACGCTTTTCTGGAATGTCTGGCCGGTCGAGCTGCCTATCTTATTTCTGCAAGGCCTACTGCAGTAAATCTTGAGTGGGCTGTAACAAAAATGTTGGACAAGGCTCGGGAGACAGATGACTTGGCCGAAATTCCCGAAGCCCTTGCTAAACTGGCAGAGGAGATTGAAAGAGAGGACCTGGAGGTTTGTCGGAGGATTGGGAAGCATGGGGCGGAGTTGCTGGGCAGTTCTGCTACGGTCTTGACTCACTGTAACGCAGGAAGTCTTGCCACAGCGGGATATGGGACTGCGCTCGGTGTAGTCAGGGCAGCTGTTGAGGCAGGTAAGAAGATTCAGGTATATGCGGATGAGACCAGGCCTTTTCTGCAAGGAGCGCGACTTACCGCTTTTGAACTCATGGAGGATGACATTCCCGTAACCCTTATCACTGATAATATGGCGGGTTATGTTATGAGCTTAGGAATAATTGACTGTGTGATTGTGGGCGCAGACAGAATCGCGGCCAATGGGGATGTGGCGAACAAGATTGGCACATATAGCCTTGCGGTACTTGCACGTGAGCATAACATTCCTTTTTACGTGGCAGCTCCCATTTCCACATTCGACTTCGATATAAAGAGCGGGTCAGAGATTCGTATAGAAGAAAGAGACGGGAAGGAGGTGACGGAGATCCTCGGGCAGCGCATAGCCCCGGAAGGGGTTAGAGTTTTTAACCCTGCATTTGATGTAACCCCTCATCAGTATGTTACTGCGATTATAACTGAGCGAGGTATTATCCATTCACCATGTAGCGAAAGCATAAAGAAGTTGCTCGAGGCAGACGAGGAATATGTTCCCGAAGGCGAGTTGCGATAGAACGCAGTCAGAGGTCAGACAAAACGTAAGGGGCCTTTCCCATGGCCTCTTTTTTTACCGCGTGCGACGGTATAGTTCCTGCCACCCCAGTGGTTGGCCTAAAGAGCCAAAAGTTCTTATGAACTTTGGCTTTGAATAGTCTTTTAATAAGAAGGAGCAAAGTCGCTTGCGGAGAATGTTAGACTTGTCCAAATATTGCTTCTCTAGTATAATCAAAATAATTTTAGGACCGGGGGGTGACGCCGGAGAAGGTTATGTGAAGCGTTGACGGGACGGCATAAATCCGGTAAGTATGACGAGCATAGAGTAGGCTGGAGCACACGAATCCGGTGGCAAATCTTCTTTTGAAGGTGAGGTTATGAGAAGTGGAGTATGGATGGTTAACGATAGTCCCGCCTCTTGTCGCGATTACCCTCGCGCTCATTACTAAGAAAGTAATTGTTTCACTCCTTATTGGGATTCTTTCCGGAGCATTCATCCTTACAGGATTCAGCCCTGTCGGCGCAATCAGTCTTTCAGCGATGACTATGTGGGAGAAGGTTTCAGATCCCTGGAACGTGGCGATCCTAATCTTCCTTGTTTCCCTCGGGATACTCACGTACCTTATGGTTATTGCAGGGGGAGCAGCCGCCTATGGGGAATGGGCGACAAAGCGCATAAAGTCAAGGGCAGGAGCGCAGCTTGCAAGCTTGCTATTGGGGATAATCATATTCATTGACGACTATTTCAACTGCCTTACAGTAGGTACAGTAATGATTCCCGTCACAGACAGGTTCCGCGTGTCCAGGGCGAAACTTGCTTATATTATTGACTCAACAGCTGCTCCTGTTTGTGTGCTCGCCCCTGTGTCAAGCTGGGTTGTGACAATCATGTCTACTATGGGTGAGAAGTTTCGCGATGTGGGTATTACAATGGAGCCCTTTACCGCATTTATAAGGACTTTGCCTATGAATCTCTACGCATGGGCCACCCTTGCCATGGTTGCATTTGTCGCAGTTACAGAGCTTGATTTCGGGCCGATGGAGCGCTTTGAAAGAGAAGCGAAAGCTACAGGAAACGTTTATGGGCCACAGGCTCCGGAGGAAAATGTGAGGCTTCCTAAAATCAGCGAGAAGGGAACTGTTTTGGATCTGGTGGTCCCTGTTATCGGTCTTATAGTTTTCGCCATAGTCATGATGGCTTACACCGGTGGCTATTTTGCAGAAAGCATCGGGTTCCTTGACGCTATTAAGAACACTGACGCTGCTACCGCCCTAATGTATGCAGGCTTTCTTGCCCTTGCCCTTGCCTTGGTGATGTTTCTTCCGAGAGGCGTTGTGCAGATTACGAGACTTCCTGAGGCAGTGTGGCGTGGGTTCCTATCAATGGTGCCTGCTATGCTTATTCTCTGCTTTGCTTGGACTATAGGTGGAGTCATAAGTGAACTCGGGACAGGGTTGTTTCTCGCGACAAGGGTAGGTCAGGCTCTGAACCCTGCGTTGTACCCTGTGATAATGTTCATCTTAGCCTGTATCATCGCATTTGCAACCGGTACTTCCTGGGGCACATTCGCGATTATGATCCCTATCGCTATCGACTTTGCTGTTTTGCTTGCGCCAGATCTACTCATTGGCATGATTGCTGCAGTGCTTGCCGGAGCGGTGTACGGGGATCACTGTTCACCTATTTCTGACACTACAATTCTGTCATCAACCGGCGCTGGGTGTAATCATATTGATCATGTTTCGACCCAACTGCCATATGCGACTGTTTCAGCTGTGATGTGCGGAATAGGGTACATAGTGTATGGATTTATGGCTCACTCAGGCGCAAATCAAGCGATAACCATTGCTGTCAGCCTTCTCGTAACCCTTGGACTTTTAGGCCTTGCTCTTAAAGGTCTTAATACCTTGACATCAAGTGCTGAACCTAAGATGAAAGCTCGGAGAAGGGTTGCGTGATATGGGACAGACAGCGCAGATAAGATAGATAATGCAGTTCTGTAACAGGGTGGTCCGCACCGGGTCAGGAGGCCGGCATATCTTTTCTGTCTTGTATGAATCAGGTGTGAGCATATGCCGGCCAAATTCAAACACCTATATCAGACAAGGACCGGCTGCCTTGTCAGAGGGGATCGCAGATAGCTCTTATGCTCAAATTCTCTTTAGAGCTTTTCGGCAATTCGTTGCCCCTTAAGTTATGCCTGAAAGAAGAGAGACTTGCGCTACTAGAAAACACGCTCCGCTGGCTATGACAAAGGGCATGAATGCGCCAAAGAGTGTCCATTTGAAGTCACGGGTTTCATGCCAAATCGTCCATAAGGTTGTGGCGCACGGATAGTGGAGAACTGAGAAAATAATAAAGCACAGCGCGGTTCGAGACGTCCACCCGCATGACACAAGAAGGCTTCGAAAGGCGCTTAAGCTTTCTATGTCTACTATAACCCCTCCTGAAGAGTATCCCATTATCAAGATGGGAAGGACTATTTCATTTGCCGGGAGTCCCAGAAGGAATGCTGCGAGGATGAAGCCGTCGAGGCCTATGGCGTTTCCAAGAGGACTGAGAATCTTTGCAAGACGGAGAAGGAGACTTGCTCCTTGGAAGGAAGTATTCGCCAGGACCCATGTGACTATTCCTGCAGGGGCTGCCACAGCTGCCGCTCTTGCCAAGACGAACACAGTTCGGTCCAGGAACGATCGGATAAGGGTTTTTGCGATTTGAGGCTGCCTGTATGGTGGCAGTTCAATGGCAAAGGCGGAAGGCACGCCTTTTAAGACAGTTCGTGACAAGGCCCATGATACAATAAGCGTCACTGTTACCCCAAGGAACACAGAAAACAAAAGCCAAATCGTTGTTGTGCCGAGACCCCGGGCTGATATGACGTTTGTTCTAAGGAACATCGTAGATACAAGGATTATCGCCGGGAACCTGCCGTTACAAGGGACAAAAGTGTTTGTGAGACACGCGATTAGCCTTTCTCTCGGGGAATCAATAATTCTACACGATACTACTCCTGCTGCATTGCATCCGAATCCCATGCACATTGTCAAGGCCTGTTTGCCATGACTTCCTACACGTTTGAACAGTGTATCCAAGTTAAATGCGATTCTTGGCAAGTACCCCAGATCTTCCAGCAAGGTGAAACATGGGAAGAAAATAGCTATAGGCGGCAGCATAACCGATACTACCCATGCGAGAGACCTGTATGCGCCGAACACTGTCATACCAACGAACCATTCCGGGGCCTTCAAATACTTGAGGAAGTTGATAAGATGGTTTTCCACAGAAAAGAGGATTCTAAACAGAATGGAAGAAGGCCAATTCGCTCCGAGGAGAGTTATCCAGAAGACGACGGCAAGAAGCAATATCATTATCGGGTACCCGATTAACCGGGATGTAAGGATATTGTCCAGCCGAGCTGTGAGATTTTGGTCATATCCGGAGTGGCTATGCACATTTGTCTTACAGATATCCTCCGCGGATTTGTGTACTGATTCCGCAATAGCGTCAGAAAACTCGATTTCCGAAGATAATTTAGCCTCTTTGACTATTCTCATGACATCTTGCAATGAAGAAGGTATCATACTCATCATGCGGACATGCCACCTTCGGATGATGCTTTCTGAAATCTTTTGAAGAGTTCTTCTATAAGCCCCGGATCTCCGTCCAAGAGACGAAGGGCGATCCACCGCGCCGGAGGCAGGTATGGGTTTCCATGGATTGTCTTCTCAATCCAAGGTTCAATTAGGCTGACAACTTTCTCTACGTCTTCATGATAGGTGGGATAGAAAGGGTTTTGCCGATGATGTCCGTCTGCTACAGCTTGGACTGTGTCCATAAGTTTTTCGAGTCCCCATCCCTGCCGCGCTACTGTGGGTATTACAGGTACTCCAAGAGAGGACGAGAGACCCCGGATATCGATGGAGATTTTCTTTCGATACGCCTCATCCACAAGGTTGAGGGCAACTACTGCTTTGGACGTAATCTCAAGTACTTCCATGACCAGATTGAGGTTTCTCTTGAGGCATGTCGCGTCAGTTACTACGACAGTCACATCGGGATTGCCGAAGCAAATAACGTCTCTTGCGACTTCTTCCTCCTTTGAGCTGGCCAGTAAGGAATATGTGCCAGGCAGATCTATGAGTCGAAATAATGTGCCGTTATGCATCGAGAGACCCTCAGCTACTGCCACTGTCTTCCCGGGCCAGTTGCCTGTGTGCTGATTCAGACCTGTGAGTGCGTTAAACAAGGCACTCTTCCCTGTATTAGGGTTGCCTGCTAAAGCAACTGTGTATTTCGGGTTCAGCTTACTCCTTGACCCCATGATAAGCGGTAGGGAGCAGGGGATGCGAGTCCTTGTACAGTTGGTTGGCTTGTTGAAAAGATATGGCTTCATCGGGCAAAAAAATGTCGGGTTACTATGAGGAGACAAGTGAGTCAATATGTCATCATCGGAAGATAATCCCGTATCAGAACGCTGCGGGTTCACTGTTACTATGATTTCGTCAGCCTGTTCTTTTCTTAGCGCAACTACAGCGCCGCTTACGGAATATGCTGTAGGATCACCTGCCGGACTTCGTCGGATAGGGGTGACTTGGGCCGTGGGGGCAAACCCTATATGCAGAAGGCGCTGTCTCGCCTGATCTCTCGAAGCAAGTCGACGGATTCTACAGGTTACATGCAGTGACACAGATGAAAGAGGGATTTCCTCCGCTGAATCAGTTTTCTCCAACGCCACGATTTCACCTCATTTCCCGGTAAGGTTCAGAAACGTAGCCCGAAGACCTGTAACGGTTCCGGAAGCTACATGAAGAACGTCTTTATATCCTATGACTTTGTGGTGGTCACAGGTTACAAAAAATGAATGTCAGCAGGATTAATTGATTACCCCGTGTGGGAATGGTAAAATACAAGTGTTCCACAATCTAATCTGAGACCTGACAGGTGCCCCTTCCAGGGGAGAATAGGGAAGAGGAAACAGGATATGTCCTGTAATCCCGCGGTTCCCGCCACTGTATCCGGTGAGTGCCCTTATTTCCGGCCACTCAATATGGGGAAGGCCAAAGGATATGCGATGACCCGGAAGCCAGGAGACCTGCCTGTCCACGGTAGCTTGTTACGTCTTCGGTGAAAGGGTGTCGCAGGCTAAAAACTTGTTTTAGCGTGGCGCCCTGACCGAAGGTCGGGGCATTGCTGTTTATGAAAGCGCAAAATGAGAGCTCAACGCGGGTTAGAAAGTAAGCGACAGCTAACCGGCAAATAGCAAGATGGGAGGTTGTGAAGTGGACGCAAACAGATGTGTGGGTGATTCCGGTTTTCGGATGCGCTCTGTAATTTTGAAAGGGTTAGTCTTTGCCATTATTATTGCGGTGTTTGGTGCCATGGCAATCGGGGTTTCCATAGATGCCGAAGAGCGTGGAATTACTGTTATTGATGCGTTAGGCTCGGAGGTCAAAGTAGAATTGCCTGTTCAGACCATTGTATCCATTGCGCCAAGCAACACTGAGATCCTGTTCGCTTTAGGCCTTGGTGAGAAAGTCATTGGCGTTACCGAGGCATGTGATTATCCTCCGGACGCCAAGTCAAAACCAAAGGTCGGCCAAGTAGAGATGAATATCGAAAAGATAGTGGAGATGTCACCGGATTTGGTGGTAGCAGTCGCAAGTATGCAGTTGCCTGCCATTCAAACCCTCTCCCGCCTCGGTATACCTGTCCTGGCACTGGACCCAAAGACCATCCAGGATGTTTTGGATAGCATAGTCTTGGTGGGTAAAGTTACGGGGACAGAGGAAGCCGCAAGACTGCTTACACAAAAACTTGGGAAGCAAATTCAAGACATTCAATTAAAGGCAGCCAAAGCCGTAGCCGAAGAAGGTAGGCCTCGCGTATTTGTGGAGGTATGGGACGATCCGTTAATGACTGCAGGGCCAGGCACTTTTATCGATGAACTTATCAGGATTGCAGGCGGGGAGAATATTTCATGTGATGCAGGTATGGAATGGCCTGAATTCAGTGCAGAGGTTGTTGTTCAAAGGGATCCTGACGTAATAATCACGATATGGCAAGATGTGGACAATGTCCGCATGAGGCCTGCTTGGAAACGGATATCTGCCGTAAAGACAGGGAGGATTCACAAAGTGAATCCTGATATCTTAACCCGTCCCGGGCCAAGACTGGTCGAAGGCCTTTCTGAGCTTCTTGAGATTATACACCCGGGATCTTTGGATTAGTCTTCTCACACCATGCCGTTTTCGATGTCCTGTATTAATGAGGGGAGATCGAATAACTAATGAAACCCGATCCTGTGACGCACTCAGCTTATAGGGCGAAACGCAAGAAGTCTCTCGTTATCCTGACAATTCTCCTTTTTGCAGCCATGGTTATTGCAGCGGGAGTAGGCGCTGTAACAATACCTATAGCTGAAGTCGCGTCAATTCTATTCAGGCGTATTCCTTATATCAGCAAGTACATACCGAATATAGGCGCGCAGGACGTGTATGAAACGATAATCCTTGAAGTAAGACTGCCTCGAATTCTACTTGCTGTGATAATCGGCGGCGCATTGGCAGGCGCAGGCGCCACCCTACAGGGTCTATTCGGTAATCCCTTAGCGGATCCATACATAATGGGGATATCTTCCGGAGCCGCTTTAGGAGCTACAATCGCTATTTCATACAAGTTGCCGTCCTTTTTTCCGGGGCTGAGTTCTGTGCCGATTGCTGCATTCCTAGCCTCTATCGCCACTATGACTGCGGTATACTTTCTTGCAGGAGTTTCAGGCAGGGTGTCTATGGACACATATCTTCTTTCCGGGGTAGTTGTCAGCTCGTTCCTGTGGGCGGTTATGTCCTTTATCATGATGCTATCCGGTGATTCACTGAGGGAAATCATGATGTGGCTCATGGGAAGCCTGTCAAACAAAGGCTACGCTCATGTGAAAATGGCTTTTCCTTATGTCGGGTTTGGCATTAGTGTTCTTTTGGTCATGGCACGCGACTTAAACCTTATTTGCCTTGGAGATGACGAAGCGAGGCACTTAGGCGTCGATCCTGAACCTGCAAAGCGCATTATTATGCTTGCTTCTTCTTTGGTGACTGCAGCTTCGGTTTCGGTTGGGGGGATAATCGGATTTGTGGGGCTTATTGTGCCTCACACAGTACGGATGGTTCTGGGTCCTGACCACAGGCTGTTGCTACCTGCTTCGGTCATTGCAGGAGGCATATTTCTTGTGTCAGCGGATACTGTTGCCCGTACGTTAATTGCACCTTCGGAAATCCCTGTCGGTGTCATTACTGCGCTTGTAGGCGCGCCCTTTTTCTTCTATGTCCTAAGACGACGGAAGATGTCTGAAAGCTGATGCGAGAATCAAGATTGAATGAGGTCTTGTGAACCAAAATAACGGAGAAATATGAGAGAGAAAGACTTAGAGTGAGACTGGATGCGTTTTCTGTATGTTACAATTACGATATAATAACAGCCGTAGATAATGTATCATTGTCCCTGGAGAGTGGGGAATTCGTCGGCATTTTGGGCCCTAACGGCTCAGGTAAGACTACGCTCCTCCGGGTGCTGACAGGTGCTTTGAAACCCTGGGCCGGAACTGTCCTTCTTGACGGTGAAGAGGTTCACAAAATGAGGCCGAAGCTGGTTGCGCAGAAGATTGCAGTGGTTGCGCAAAATGGATACATACCCTTTCCTTTCTCTGTTTTGGAGATGGTGATGATGGGTCGTGAACCTCACATGGCGAGGCTTTCCAGGGAGAGTCCACAGGATATGGACATAGTCTTCGAAGCCATGGAAGCTACAGGTGTAACCCATCTTGCCGAGAGATCTGTGCTTGATTTGTCATATGGTGAAAGGCAGAGGGTCGTTATTGCAAGAGCCCTCGCTCAGGAGCCGGGAATTCTATTGTTAGACGAGCCTACTTCTCATCTGGATCCCGGTTACCGTATGGAGATTATGGATATTTTCAAGTCCTTGACTCGACGCAAAAACATCGGTGTGCTGGCTGTATTACATGATGTGAATCTGGCTTCTGTGTACTCAGACAGGCTGATTATGTTGAACCGGGGAAAGAAAGTGGCTGAAGGGCTCCCTTGGGAAGTCGTAACGAAAGAGATCATGAAAAGCGTGTACGGGGTTCGCGCTGTAGTCCGGAAACACCCTGTTGTTGGTTGTCCCCAGGTTATGTTAGTGCCTGGCTTTATAGACGGGCGGGTTGAAGGAGAATCTCCGAAAGATTAAGGGTGATAGTATGGAGTTCGTGATTGAAGACCTCCCTCGGACCATGAGAGTTCAGGATGAGCCTGGGCCGGGCCTTGTGCAGGTCTATACAGGCAATGGCAAAGGGAAGACTACTGCAGCGTTAGGCCTTGCTTTAAGGGCTTGTGGCCATAGACTCACTGTGGTGATCATTCAATTTGCAAAAGGCGTCAGCTATACAGGAGAGCTGTTTTCTCTTCAGCGCTTGTATCCTGAAATCCGAATTTACCAGTTTGGGCGGGATTGCAAACGGTCTTCCGCGATAAGACAGGGTTTTCAGAGTTGCATGGGTTGTGGTGAATGTATGCTTCGAATTGATGAGGTAACCGGCGAAGATCGTTTATTGGCGGAGAAAGGGTTAAGTCTTGCCCGGGAGATTGCCACAAGAGATGAGGCTGATATCATAATTCTTGACGAAATATCTCTTGCCGTCAATTTCGGTCTGCTTATGGTGGATGATGTAGTTAAGTTGATCAAGGAAAAGGACAATCACATAGAAATTGTGCTCACAGGCAGAAATATGCCTCTTGAGATCTTGGCATGTGCGGATCTCATCACGGAAATGCGCGAAGTAAGACATCCCTATGTTCAGGGTATACCTGCCCGTAGGGGAATTGAGTACTAAACCACAACCAGGCTGAGGGGGCGACCATAATGAATTTCCTAGGGTATCGCAGTCGACGTGGATCGTTTATCGGTTATTTCTTGATAGGTCTTGTAGGCGCTCTCATAGGAGGCCTTGTTGTCGGGTCCGTTCTCATGGAGCAGGTGGATAAGCGTATTGCATCTATGCCTAAAGACGCACTTGATATTACGGAGCCTCAGAAGACTCCTGCGGTAAAATATTCAGATGTCAGCGGACAGGGGCTTAGCGTAGCTGCTATTGCCAGAGAAGTAGGTCCTGCTGTAGTCAAGATATCCACTCTCAGGGAACGAGTTTACTATACTTTTTTCCTTGAACGCATGGTTCAGCAGGAGCAAGGGTTAGGATCAGGTGTGATATTCGACAGGCGAGGGTTTGTGCTCACGAATTACCATGTAATTGAGAAGGCCAAGGAAATCGGGGTTGTGCTTTCCGATGGGCGGGAGTTTGCTGCCACTGTGATCGGGGGCGACTACTACACTGATCTGGCAGTGTTGAAAATCGATGGAGATAACTTGCCTTGTGCCACGTTAGGGGATTCTGACATTGTGCAGGTAGGAGAGGCGGCAGTCGCAATAGGCAACCCCTTTGGATTTGATAATACGGTCACTGCAGGCGTAGTCAGCGCCTTGGGAAGGTCGGTCCCACTTGACGCAGAACAAGGCATCTACCTTGAGAACTTGATTCAGACAGATGCCCCGATTAACCCGGGAAACAGTGGGGGCGCGCTCGCGGATGAGCGCGGTACGGTTATGGGAATCAATACCGCGATTTATGCGGAGGCTCAAGGTATTGGGTTTGCGATTCCCGTGAATACTGTGCGGCAAATAGCAGCGGAGCTTATAGAGTTTGGAAAAGTAAGACGCCCCTGGATCGGGATAACCCAGGTTTGGGTAATCACGCCACGGGTCGCTCGCGATTACCGCCTGGGTATTGACTATGGCTTGGCTATCGCAGGGTATGTACGACAGAGCCCTGTGGGTTCAGCAGGCCTTCGTCGTGGTGACATTATTACGTCAGCAGGAGGCAAACCCACAAAGTCGGTGGCTGACTTGAGAGAAGCCGTGAATTCAGAGGGCATAGGGGGCACGCTCGAGTTAGGGATCTACCGCGACGGAAGGACTTTTACCGTGTCAGTGAATGTAAGGGAAGCCCCTTGATATCATTAAAGTCCGGTAGGGGCAGAGATAAACACTGTAGGGAGCCCGAGCGTAGCCTCTATATGTTTCCCCAGAGCTTTGGGGCCCAGTGTTTCTGTGGCATAGTGGCCTGCAAACACAATATTTATTCCGGCATCCTCAGCCAGAGCGACTGCCTCATGGGATGTCTCGCCTGTAAGATAGAGATCCGCTCCTTTTTCTATCGCTTGATTCAAGTCTGGTCCGCCGTAGCCGCTGCATATGGCTACCTTTGTGATTTTGCGGTTACCCATAGGAAAAACTCTGATATCTCCGCCAATGCGATTTTCTAAGAGTTTTACCACCTCATGGATGTCCATGGTCTCTATTTCCCCGATAAGGCCAATCAGGGAGCCTTTATACCGCAGGAAGGGCACAGGGTTTGTCATGCCAAGTATTCCGGCGAGTTCCGCATTATTTCCTACTTCTTTGTGCATGTCTAAAGGGAGATGAGCAGCATAGAGGCCAATGCGATTTTCAATAAGATATCGAACGCGCCTGTAAAGGGGTCCTCTAATCGGTGCCTTATCCCAGAATAGTCCATGGTGGGCAATGACGAGTTCGGCCTTGTGTTCCTTGGCTTGCTGGAATGTTTCCAAGGTTGCGTCTACTGCCATGGCTATTTTACTAATGTCCCGATCTGTCTCCACCTGCAATCCGTTAAGAGAGGAATCGGGTATGTGAGGAACCATAAGATAAGTATCAAGGTATTCAACAATTTCAGATAGTCTCAATCAGAATTCACCACCTTAATGATTGTCTCTTTCCTTTTGCCGTCCAGTATGAATCAATCATACCACAACTTTTGCCGATACCGTCGGCTTTTCATCTCTGAATAGCAAACACGGGAGGCGGCATAATAAGCAAGCGCAGGTTTGACAAGAGCCAGAGGTGAAAGCAGTGTCGCACGGAGTTGGCAAGTTCATTTTTACAATTACTGTGCTTGTGGTAGTGGTCACAGTCTTATGGCATGTTCAATCCGGAAGAGTCTTTGGTGACAGGTCAGCGTATCATCGGGAGAATGAAGATCGACTTCGTTACATAGCGGAAGTTGACTTAGCTGATCCGGGCCAGAGCTACAGTTACGACTTTGATCTAATGGCGAGGGTAATTTCTGCAGAAGCGAAAGGCGAGCCGTACATAGGTCAGGTCGCAGTCGGCGCAGTAATATTGAACAGATTGGATCATCCGCATTTCCCCAAGACTATCTCGGGAGTCATCTTTGAGCCGGACGCCTTCACAGCGGTCAGCACCGGATATGTGTGGTTTCCTCCGGTCGAGTCCTCTTATCGCGCTGCACAGGATGCCTTGGCCGGTTGGGACCCTTCCGGAGGGGCGCTTTACTACTATAACCCTTCTAAGGCCACAAATTGGCGGGTTGCCACAAGGAGTTACATCACTCAAATTGGAAAACATGTTTTCCTTAGGTGAATTGCCATGAGGTGACGGTTATGAAGCAAAGATGGGGATGGATGGCATTAACTATAGTTGTGGTTGCAGCAAGCTTTATAGGGCTACGCGAGTACTCTTTGAAAAAAGAGGCGGAACTTAGGGCAGAGAATCAGTACCAACGCGCGTTCCAGGAAGTGGTCTATCATGTAGACTCCCTTGCAGCGGAGCTGGGGAAAGCAGCGGTTTCAAGTTCACTCCTGCAAACACAAAAAGCCTTGGCAGACGCTTGGCGGCATACTGAATCCGCAAGATCCGGATTAGGCCAACTGCCTGTAAGCGCAATTGAGCTTTCCACTACTGAGGATTTCTTGTCACAGGTGGCTTCTTTCACTTATACTCTATCGCAAAGAGGCACCTCCGGAAGCGGGCTTTCAGACAGAGAATGGGCAATCCTCAGAGACCTGCGCGACCAGGCCATGTTTGCCGCCGAAGAGCTTGCCGGTCTAGGCAGCTCGATTGCCTTGGGCAGGCTCAGGTGGATCGATGTTCAGCGTGAGAGCATTGCCGGTGCGGCTATGCGTCCTGAAAGGGCAAGGACACAGGGTGCGCCTTCAAATCAAGTGACAAAAGGCCTCAAGATGCTGGAAGACGGAATGACAAGGTTTCCCACGCCTGACTTTGAAGGAGTTATTCCGCCCCCCAGGAAAAAGCTGCCTACGATTCCCGGTCCAGCAATAGGGACGAATGAGGCAATAAGAATAGCCATGGATTTTACAGGGTATTCTGCAGTCGAAGGCGCTAAAGGGCAAGTCATCGCTACAATACCTTCAGAGCCTGAAGCCCACAGAGTAGAAATAATCCCTCCTCGGGGCTCGGACCGAAGAGCGTGGGTAGATGTGTCAGTTAGCGGAGGCAAAGTCTTGTGGATGTATATTGACTCGCCCATTGGCGCTCAGTCTGTTACACCTGCCATGGCTGTCAATGTAGCTAAGACATTTCTCGATGACCGCGGTTTTCAACATATGCGTGAGATTTCCAGACGTGATTATCAAGGGGTGTGCTCCATAGGGTTTGCTTATGAGCAAAACGGCGTCATAGTATATCCGGACTACGTTGTAGTCAGGGTAGCCTTAGACGACGGACAAGTAGACGGATTTGAAGGCACTAATTATCAAGTATTTCATAAAATAAGACCGCTCAAAGAACCCGGAATTTCTGAGGCCCGAGCAAAAGAGGGGCTGAATCCCAGATTGACTGTGATAGACTCAAGGTTGGCTGTCATACTTGACGATTTCTATCGGGAGAAGTTGGTGTACGAGTTTAAATGTCAGCTTGACAAGAAGACGTACTTGGTTTACATAAACGCCGAGACAGGCGAAGAGGAAGAAGTGAAGAAAGCTGAAATTACAGGTTTGGAATTAGTATGACATATGGACCTTGATTTCTTCAGCTACCCTTGTAATGAATAAGGAGTTAGTAGGTACTTGCTCTTCATTTAAGTTTGAAAACGCGCCGAAAAGCTTCTTAAGGTGTTTAGAGTTCCCTCTTTTCCAAGTTTGCCGGATTGCGTATCTAATAGCAGCCTCCACTACAGAAGGCGTAGTCCCGCGTTCCTCGGCGATTCTCGTGTAGATGGCGGTGGCTGTCGGTTTATAGACATCCACATCTTCAGCTACCATGCAGATAGCGTCTTTGAGGTATAGGTAACCCTTAAAATGCGTAGGCATATGTAATTCGAAAAGGAGTCGTTGAACAAGCTTTTCTGTATCTTTCTTAGGCGATTCCATTAGAGCCTCTTGGTTTTCGCATATTTCCCGGGGAGTAAGTCCTGCGACTTGCTTAATCCTATCGATGAGAATCATGGCATCAATCGGCTTGAGAAGGTAATAATCAACTCGCAGTTGGGTAAGGTTCCTTGCGAGTTCTTGATGGAAAACAGCGCTTAATATGATTATTTTCGGCGTTTTCTCGGGATACATTGCAACCAGCTCTTTGAGGAAAGCAATTCCGTCAAGGCGTGGCATGATGATATCCAAGAGGATTACGTCAGGATTCAGCCGGCCGATTTTTTCAAGAGCCACTGCGCCGTCTTCAGCATAGCCTACCCATTCCAGAGCGGGGTCACTCTCTATGACAGCTTTAAGCATCTCGCATATATCTATGCTGTTATCGATAGACATTACCCTTATTCTCTCGTTCATTTTCTTTTGCCCCCCGAGCCGAGACCACAATGAGGCGTGCCTATTGGCTCTATTCGCCACGGGTTTCAAGGATCCTTGTTGGTCATGTATTTCCTTAAACTCCTTTGGATAGCAGGAAGGAAAGAAGGGAATCAGGTAACATGAAGTTTGTCATGGAACGCGTTGCAGAGAAAGATGTCGGGAAGTTTCCTCGCTCAAGAAAGCAAATAATATGGTGCGCCTAGCAGGACTTGAACCTGCGCACCCGGCTCCGGAGGCCGGTGCTCTATCCCCTGAGCTATAGGCGCACTACACGCGTACATCATAGCAAGTTAAACCATGTATGTCAAACAGTCTTCCCCATTAGTCTGAGTCAAGTTGTGGTGGGTACTATTTCATCTACCCTCGAAAAGTAGCTATTTGTGCCGTCTGGTTTTCAATCAAGCATATGTTTTTGTCTCCAATGCCTTAGTAGTGAATACATAACTTAACCACACTAGTAAACATCGTATTTCTGCATGGCTTTAGATAACTGGGCTGTTCTTCTATAGATTCCGGACGAGACTAATCACCATCCTGCCGCGAATTTCTGAAATACCTTAGACAGCCCTCCGCTTCTGGAGCGCCCGACATTCATAATCGGCATGGAATGTGACCAGATATCTCCATATTGCTCTATCAGGGTTTTAGCTACTTGTGGCGCCTGCTTTTTCACTAACTCCTTCTCATTAGGAAGGGGCTCTTGCTTAACTGCAAGATTGTGGAGGAGATCCTCCAGACGGCCTTCAAAC
>JAKPFY010000057.1 GCA_029551185.1 Bacillota bacterium | reverse complement strand
AGCTTGCTATAACGTGCTCAAACGGACAAACCATGTGTTACGTGAAGACATTGATAAGCGCGAGAAGGTATTTTCTTTCATTGAAGAGGACTATTCTGGAGAAGTAGAGGTTCTGCACCTTCTTGAGATCCTAAGAGATGAGATAGGGTTCAGGTCTTTGAATGCGAAGATCTCTTCGTCTTTTCAAGGCCTTCCTGTTGCAGCGTACTATGGATGTCTCTTGCTTCGTCCCCCTGAAGAAGTGGGAATCGATGATCCTGAGGCACCCAGAGTGTTGGAGGATTTTCTCTTAGCTCTCGGATGCCGTCCGGTTGACTATCCTTATAAGACAGAATGTTGTGGAAGTTACGTAGTGCTTCAGCCCGGAGGGCTTACAGTAAGCCCAAGCAGGCTTATTGTGGAATCAGCGAAATCCGGAGGCGCTAAGGCAATTGTGACAAGCTGTCCCTTATGCCGGTTCAACTTGGATTATGCGCAATCCGGTGCCTTAGAGAGAGGGGAAAACACGATTCCTGTTATGTATTTCACAGAGGTCTTGGCTATTGCTCTCGGGCTTGGTGAGGGGGTCTTGCAATTTGACGGACACCTGGTTCCCCCAGGACTGATATTTCAGTCTCTCGGGGTAGGGGGATATGGAGGCTTGACATGAGAATCGGTGTGTTTATCTGCCACTGTGGCCTCAATATAGGTGGGGTTGTTGATATCCCTGAGATTTTGCAGACGCTCGCAGGCTATGATGGTCTCGAATATGTGACAGATTACCGGTACATGTGCTCTGACCCGGGTCAGCAGGTGATCAAGGACGCTATACGTGATAAGGGTCTTACAGGCGTAGTGATTGCTGCATGTTCCCCTGCTATGCATGAGTCCACTTTTAGGAGAACAGCTGAAGCCGCCGGCCTGAATCCGTTTAGGTGCGAGATAGCCAACATCCGTGAACAGTGCAGTTGGCCGCATAGGGATGAGCCGCGGAGAGCTACACAGAAAGCCTTGGAGATTATCAGGGCTTCTATGGAAAAAGTCAGGCAAAACGAAGAGCTGTCGCCTGTCTCCATCCCTGTTACCAGGCAGGCTTTGGTAATCGGTTGTGGTATCGCAGGGATGCAAGCTGCCTTAGATATAGCTGACGCCGGATATAAGGTTACGGTTGTGGAACGATTGCCTTACATAGGAGGGCATATGGCGCAGCTTTCAGAGACTTTCCCGACTCTGGATTGCTCCCAATGTATCCTGACACCGAAAGCTTCAGAAGTCGGGTCCCACCCGAACATAGACCTCTTTACAAACAGCGAAGTCCATGCGATATCGGGATATGTAGGCAACTTCAATGTGACGATAAGGAAAAAGGCATCCTATGTCAATTGGGACATATGTAATGGCTGTGGACTTTGTATGGAGAAGTGCCCCGAGAAGACAGAGTCCCACTTTGAATTAGGGCTTGCCACAACAAAGGCTATCTCCATTGCGTTTCCCCAGGCAGTGCCCAATAGGCCTGTGATAAACGCTGAAGTATGCAGGCACTTTACCAAGGGGAAATGCGGTGTTTGTGAAAAAGTGTGCCCTGTAGGGGCAATCGATTTTGAGCAGGAGGATACCTTCATTCACCGAGAAGCAGGGGCAATAATCGTCGCTACAGGCTACGACCTTCATCCCAAGTCAAAAGTGGGGGAATATGGATACGGAGTGGTTAAGGACGTAATTGACGGGCTTGAATTTGAAAGGCTCAACTCGGCTTCAGGCCCGACTCAAGGCGAGATAAGACGTCCTTCCGATGGGAAGATACCTAAAGAGGTTGTATTTATCCAGTGTGTCGGGTCACGGGATCAGGAGGACGGGTACCCCTATTGCTCGAAGATCTGCTGTATGTATACGGCAAAGCATGCTCGTCTGTATAAGCATAAGGTTCCGGACGGGCAACCCTATGTGTTTTACATGGACATTCGAGCAGGAGGCAAAGGATACGAGGAATTCGTCCAGCGTGCGACTGAGGAAGATGGAGTTCTTTACCTCAGAGGCAGGGTGTCCAGGGTTTTTGAGGAAAACGGCAAGATAGTGGTATTTGGCGTTGATACTCTCTCCAACAAGAAAGTGGAAATCCATGGGGACATGGTGGTCTTAGCTACTGCCATTATCCCATCCCACGGCCAAACCGACCTTGCCAGGCTCCTTAAGATTTCCACTGACGAGTGGGGTTTCTTGTCTGAAGCCCATCCCAAGTTACGGCCGGTTGAAAGCCTTACCAGGGGGATTTACATCGCAGGGTGTGCTCAGGCGCCTAAGGATATTCCGGATTCGGTGACCCAGGCAAGCTCCGCTGCAGCGAAGGTACTGGCCCTCTTCTCATCTGACACACTTTCCCATACACCTGAAATCGCAGTTGTTGATGAGGAATTATGCCGAGGTTGTGGGGTGTGTATTGAGGTCTGCGCTTATGACGCAAGGACCCTTGACATACGGCGCAGAGTGGCTGTGGTGAACGAAGTCCTCTGTGAGGGGTGCGGTGCATGTCAGGTCGCTTGCCCAAGCGGTGCCACATACCAGAGGAATATGGGTTTAGCCCAGGTAATGTCCATGATAGACGCTGTGATATAACCTGCTCGAGCAAGGGTGTGAGCTGAGTTATGCTGGAAGTGGGACGCAAAGGTAGTGATAGTGCTGTATTGGTTGTGGGAGGCGGAATAGCCGGGATGCATGCCTCGCTGATATTGGCTGAGGCAGGGGTCAAGGTGTTCCTTGTAGATTCATCCCCTACATGCGGCGGGCTGTTCTCCCTCTTGGACAGGACATTCCCGACTGCGAGCTGCGCGGTCTGCCGGATGGCCATCAGTGAGCAGGCATACTGCCCGATGATAGAGGTTTTTCGGCATCCTTTGATAACCCTTATGACTGATAGTTGCATCAAGAGCGTGCAAGGCCAAAGAGGAGATTTTACCGTTACCGTAACGCAAAAAGGCGAGCATATTATCAGGGCGCTTTGTGATTCTTGTGGCAAGTGTGAAGCTGTCTGCCCAATCAATGTAGACGTGGCATCTCATACCGGCATGCTTCCCCATAAAGCTATATACCGCCCGGGCCATCGGAGCCTTCCCGGTGTGTTTGCTCTGGATGAGGAATTCTGTGACAGATGCGGAAAATGTCAAGCCGTATGCCCTAGGAATGCTGTCGATCTTGACGCTAAACCTCGTGATGTTGAGGTTCGAGCGACTGCAATCATTGCGAGCCCGGGTCTTGGTCATTATGATCCCATGACCCGCGTGGAGTATGGATATGGCAGGACAAAAAATGTTATCACTTGTCTCGAGCTGGAAAGGCTAATCAGTCCGCAAGGCCCGACCGGGGGCAGGTTAATTCGTCCTTCTGACCGTAGAATTCCACAAAGAATAGCTTTTGTCCAATGTGTAGGCTCTCGTGACAGGGCGGGCAAGACTCAGTATTGTTCAGCCGTGTGCTGCATGTACGCGGTTAAAGACGCCATGAGACTTAAGGAGCTGATGCCTGACGCAGTTGTAAAGGTGTTCTATATTGATATAAGAGCGTGTGGGAAAGGGTTCGAGGAGTACTATGAAAAAGCCAGGGGCTTAGGTGTGGAGTTTGTGCAGTCGAGGGTCTCCTCAATCGAGCCTGGGGATGACCACGTGTATATCCCGGTGGAGACCGGCGGAACAGTGTTAATTGAGGAATTTGATTTGGCAGTTCTTTCCACAGGCTTTTCTCCGCCTGAGGGAATAGACGAATTGTCACAGGCTTTAGGGATTGAGAAGGGACTGTTTGGGTATCTTGGTTCTGATGTCACCGGGCTTTCTCCGGTTACCACAGGGAAAGAGGGAATATACGTATGCGGTGCAGCAGTTGAGCCGCAGGATATTCCCACTGCAATCATGTGGTCCGGGGCATGCGCTTTTCACGCCTTGAAAGATGCAGTCAGGGCTTTGCCGAAGCCAATGCCGGAACCCCTTGAACTTCTAGGCAAAGAGACGGTAGAGCGAGATGCCGAAAGAATCGGGGTTTTCGTGTGCAGGTGCGGCGTTTCCATGGATTCCCTGGATATTGGGAAGATTGTTGAATGGGCAAAAGAACAAGACCAGGTCGTAAGTGCACTTGAGATCCCGGATATGTGTACGCAGTCAGGCATTGAAAGCCTCAAGGCTTGCATTCAGCAGGATAGGATAGAAAACGTGGTACTGGCTGCATGTTCACCGAGAGATGCAGCCTTAGCCTTTGAGGATAAGCTCAAAGAGGTCGGAATAGAGAAAGGGCTCATGGAGGTAGCCAACATCCGTGAGCAATGCGCCTGGGTGCATAGGGACGATGCTCTTGCAACTGAAAAAGCCTTGGATCTTTTGGCAATATCAATAGAGCAAGCGAGGCACGGGAAGCCGCTTGCTAAAAGGACACGGCCTGTCTTGGAAGGCGCATTGGTGGTCGGCGGGGGGATTGCAGGAATGCGGGCTGCCAAGGCTTTGGCCGAGTTAGGACATAGAGTGCACCTGGTTGAGAAAGAGCCGGTCCTCGGGGGCAGGGCCGGATCCATGGCCCGTTCCCTTTCGGGTATGGATGTTAAGGCGCTCGTTAGTGCGCTGAAAAGAGAAGTTAGCCAAGATCCGCTTATTGAAGTGCATGTGTCGTCTAAGGTCTCTCACATATCCCGTGTTGACGGTGGATTTCGGGTAAGGATTGAAAACGAGGAGGCCGGCTCAAAGAGTCTTGGAGCGGCCATTACGTGCGGAGCGGTTATCCTGGCTACCGGCGGTAATGAGGCGGAAGTTCCAAAAACATTTAAACACGGGATCATGAAAGAGGTTGTCACGCAAACAGAGTTTGAGGCCTGCCTGAATCAGGCCGGGTTTATCTTTAAAGATTTCGAAAACCACATAAGAAGTGTTGTAATGATACAGTGCGCCGGCTCCCGTAATGAGGAAAAGCCTTATTGCAGCCGAGTTTGCTGCTTGCAGGCTTTAAAGAACGCGATTTCCGTAAAGACTCATCGTCCTGAAACAGAAGTATATGTCCTGTACCGGGACATCAGAGCTTCAGGGTTCAGTGAGCTTTTCTACGAGCAGGCCAGGGATATGGGTGTGGTATTCATAAGGTACCCTGAGGATGCCGTGCCGGAAGTCTTGCCCGGTGATGATGGACAGTCTGTTGTGGTAGAAACCTATGATGAAGGTCTTGGCGAATTCCTTTGCATTCCCGCTGATATTGTGGTTTTGTCCGTCGGAGTTGAAGGGTCCGGTGATCCTGATTTGGCTTTTGCATTAGGGATAGATTGCGACCCGCATGGCTTTTACACTGAGGCCAATATAAAAGCACGGCCTACGGACTTTCTTGCTCCCGGAGTATATATGTGCGGAACCGCAAGAGCCCCGATTCCGGTCAGAGAGGTTTTGATTTCCGCGGAGGCAGCCGCAGCGAGGGCAGCGGTCAGGCTGGAGAGGGGAGAGGAACACTCCAAAGAGAATACATCAACTGTAAGAACGAGGCTTTGCAGGGGATGCGGGGTCTGTGTAGAGGTGTGTCCATATGACGCCAGATCCCTTGATGAGGAGTCACGTGTTGCAGTTGTTGACGAGTTTAGGTGTCAAGGTTGCGGAGCTTGTCAGGTGGCTTGTCCGGGAGGGGCTACAGCGCATCTTGGGTTTGAGGCGAAGAAACTCATGTCCGCGCTGGATGCAGCGTTTTCGTGATGTGGGAGGGTAGGCTCCTCCCTGAAGAGGGGGAAAGAAGATGGAGGCTGCCGTAGATTTTGAGCCGAAAATTGTTGCGTTTCTATGCAATTGGTGTACCTATACCGGCGCTGATCTTGCGGGGGTATCAAGGATTCAGTACCCTTCAAATATCCGCCCGATCAGGGTCATGTGCTCAGGCTCAGTAGATCCTATGTATATTCTCAAAGCATTGCTGGACGGAGCTGACGGTGTCTTGGTCGGCGGATGCCATGCAGGTGACTGTCATTATGTGAACGGCAATTACAAGGCCAGGAGGCGTTTGGCGGTTTTACAGGAGGTCCTGGACGAATCAGGTATCGGATGCGACAGGGTGTGGTTCAGGTTTATCAGCGCAAGTGAAGGTGCATTGTTTGCAGAAACCGTCCACGAGATGGTGGATTCTCTAAAAAGGCTGGGTCCCAATCCTTTGAAGGCTATATGGTTTGCGTGAAAGCGGTCCGGATGACCAGATCGGGGTGTGACTGTAATCATGAATAACCTGGTAATCCCTGTTGGAGAAGAAGGCAGGACCCGGGCGCTCAACGAAGTCCTTGGGAAGCTGCTTGAGCTTGGCGTAGTGGACGCTATGATGGTCCCGACAATGGTGACACCGGGAGTCATTACGTATTTATTAGCCCGCGACCCTGAATTTGCAAGGAGCAAGGCTGAGCCGTTCGCCCCTGTTATGCCGGTTAACGGGGCTTCTTTCGTAGCGAAAGTTGTTTCGAAAAAGCCCAAAGGCAAAGTTTGTGCGCTTCTTAAGCCCTGTGAGGTCAGAGCCCTTACCGAGCTTGTAAAACTCAAGCAAGCTGAAGCTGACAATCTGCTTGTAATCGGTATTGACTGCCTTGGGACAGTTGCGAGAGGGGAATATGAGAAGGCGTATCCTGATGTTGACAGGCTTTCCGTTCGTGAAGCGTGCAAGGTTTGTCTCAACCCTGATCCGCCTGACACCGCTTTTGCCGGTATTAACATAGGTTACATAGGCTTGGACGACGGCCGCTGCTTACTGGCTTCCCTGTCCCCGGACCTTGACGACAGAATAAGGGGAGTCATCGAGGAGCTTGGATTTGAAAAAGGGGACGGTTTGGCGGATCAGCGCCAGGCAGCTCTTGCTGTTCTTAAGGAAGAGCGGGGCAACTCTTACGAGGAATTCCTACGTAAGACCCATGCCGAGCAAGACGACGGGGGAGTTTGCGGTATTGCAAAGCTCTTGGCAGCATGCGTAGGTTGCCGCAATTGCAGGGTTGCATGTCCGGTTTGTTATTGTAGGGAGTGTATTTTTGACGGGGATGTCTTCGAGTATGAGACAAGGCAACTCTTGGAAAGGGCAGAAAAGAAAGGCGGCCTCAAGATTCCAGGGGAGACCCTTCTCTATCATCTGACACGCATGAATCACATGTCGTTGTCTTGCGTGGCGTGTGGCATGTGTGAAGAAGCATGTCCTGTGGACATCAGGCTTTTCCCGTTATTTGCCCGGATTGCCAGGAGAACCCAAGGGATCATGGAGTATACCCCTGGTAGGAGTCCGGAGGATCCGCTTCCTTTTACGACTTTTAGAGAAGACGAACTTGAACCCAGGTAGAGGGGGTGAGGGGGATGGAACAAGCGAAAGTCAGAATCTTCATTATGGGGAAGGCTTACGAGGTTCCGAAAGGCCTTACAATAATGAAAGCTATGGAATATGCAGGTTATCAGTTTATCAGGGGTTGCGGATGTCGGGGAGGGTTCTGCGGGGCATGTGGCACAGTCTACCGGATGCCTGATGACTACAGGCTCAAAGTGGGGCTGGCATGTCAGACAGTGGTGGCTGACGGCATGTACCTTACTCAAATACCTGTCTTTCCTGCGAATAAAGCAGTATATGACGTGGAGAAGCTTCGTCCTGTCTTAGGCGATATGTTGAAACTGTATCCTGAGCTTACAAGGTGTTTA
>JAKPFY010000032.1 GCA_029551185.1 Bacillota bacterium | reverse complement strand
GAGAATCTCTCTGGCCGTCATCACATCCGGAGCTGTCCAGATAACCCTAAGTTGTGAGAGAAGTTCCTCCTGCAGCTGCTTCGGACAGGCATCCAGGATGTTGCGAGTGAAATGAGTCTGACATCTCTGCCACATGGCCCCCTGGAAATGTGTCTCCACAGCCTTCACCAACCCGCCATGTTGGTCGGAGACCACCAAGTCCACGCCCCTAAGGCCCCTTTTCTTCAGCCATGAGAAAAAGTCGCTCCAACTGGCGTAAGTCTCGCTGTCTCCAATCCAGAACCCCAGCACCTCACGGTATCCCCTCATGTTCACGCCGACGGCGATGAGGGCGCTCTGAGGCCTCACCTGTCCTCCCTTTCTCACCTTGAGAACCATCGCGTCCACCATCACGAAGGGATATACCTCCGTGAGCGGCCTCTCGTTCCACTCTTTCACCATGGGGTCCAGCCTCTTGCACAGTTCCGACACCGTTGACTTGGAAAACTCCGTCCCGCACAGTTCCTCTGTAATCTTGGCCACTTTCCTCGTGGAGACCCCGTTCACCACCATCTCCATGAGCGCCAGGATGAGAGCCTGTTCGCTCCTTTGGAACCTGGAGAAAAGCTCGGGTGAGAACTTCCCATCCCTCACCTGGGGTACTGACAGCGTCAAACGCCCTACCCGGGTGGTCATGGTTCTGGGTTTGAACCCGTTCCGGTAGCCTCGGCGTTCCTCAGTCCTCTCGTAGGGCTTCGCCCGTAAGGCCTCCGTTACCTCAGCTTCAAGCACCTGGTTCAGAACTTGCTCCAAGAGCTTGGCCATGGCTCCGTCATCCTTGAATAAACCGTGCACGATTTCGTCTGAGAGTGTAATCTGATATTGGGTCACCATTGCTCCTCCTTGACTAGTGATCTCTTCAATCAACCAGTCTACCAGAGGGGCCGGTGGCCCGAACTGTCTGTTCCTCAAGATCCGCTTTTACAGAAGTATAAGGACACTACTCTATCCGCCGGAACGCTTGTCGATACCTAAACACTATCTAGATAATGTCGAAATGTTGCTCAGCTACTTGAACGAAGATTATCCTTGGAAGTCTGGAGAGACGAGATTGCTCGAAAAGGCTTGCTTCCTGAAGGCTTCTGAAGCGATAGCAGCGAAAATTAGAGATGCGGAGGAACGAGCATTTCAGAGTGGAATACCCGAATGGGCTAGGGTACTGGTACGTTGTTTAGATGCGGCTGGATGCAGTGTCATCACAACCAACTATGATACAGTATTGGAGCGCTTGGTTTTTGTCGAGCTCCAAAATTGGACCCCGAATCTGTATACGGTGCCGCTCACAAATGCATACGGTCGTTGGGGAGTGGCAATTCTTGGAGGTGAGCAGGCTGAAACCTTTCACCTTTTTAAACTTCACGGCTCTATAAACTGGTTCTACACGGGCTCTAATGACATACCACAACCCATCTACTATGTTCCTGTAAGTGAATCGTCACCGAGTAAAGAGTTGGAAAAAGCAGGGAATGTGGTATCCGACCTAGTTCCTCTGATTGTGCCTCCTGTTGTAAATAAGACGCAGTGGTCTGGTCGAAACTCTCTACTGGTTAGGATCTGGGCGGATGCACATCGTGAGTTGTCAGACGCGGACGAGATCTATGTATTAGGATACTCGTTTCCCGAGACAGACTTAGCAATCCGGAGTCTCATAAGTTCTGCATGCGGGAGGAAGCCTCAGGTAGTCCACCCGGTGAATTTAGTGGTCGATGACGATACGATCGAACTATACCGTCGTATATTTCCGAGGTGCAGTGTCGGACAAGCGTACCAGGGTTCGTCCGCGATAGCCGATTTTGTCTGTGACCTGTCGCAAAGATTTCAGAACCATCTTAACTCTTAACAGGTTTCGAGACCTTCCTGTCAGTCGTGGTCATGGTAGTGGAGGCCTTGCTTGTAGCCCAGTGCGCTGGGATTAGCTGGCTGTGGGGAAGTTTCTTGATCATGTAGTCGAATGACATGGGGATGGCCTCCTTGAAGAGTTGAACTTACCGAGAACGCTCGAAGCCACTGTGCCGATCTTTGTGTTTACCATGGTGCTGACAGCATCCTGCGTGAAGTGTGGAAATGGCCTCCCTCGCGATCCCTGGAGGACATACAACGATTCCCAGCGAACCTGACTGTAACGCGAGATAGGAGTGACCGTCGGATGCCGTTTTCCGTGAAGAGTCTCAAGGAAGCCATATTGG
>JAKPFY010000031.1 GCA_029551185.1 Bacillota bacterium | reverse complement strand
CAGGCCGAGTTCCTTCGACATGGCGTAGAGTTTTTTCAGCTGGTTTTCGGTTGCAAGCCCGTTTGTGCTGCTGTTTTTCTGCTGCGTTTGCGGCCTTGTCTGTGTCTGTGCGGATCTTGGGGACTGCTGCGGAATTTCTTCATAGTCTTCGAGATCCTGCGTAAAAATCTCCGACAAGCTCGCTACAGTTAACACGGCGTCCACCTGCGCCCTCTTCTTCGCCATCTTGAGCACCGTGTTTGCCAAAGTGTACGGGTCTTGCTGTTTCCCGCTCGTATAGCGCCGTTCCCTGGTGTTTGCATGTCCTACGCCTTCTGTCACTTTAATGTCTCCGCGCGAAAGAGTACATTTTACCGTGAATGCAAAGAAACCGCCATCATAATCCTGTACCTTCTCGATTACGTCATACTCAGAGGTTAAGCCCATCAGCATGAGGATTTTTTCTGCCCCTGGTTTAAGCAGTGTAGGCTTATTCCCCGTTCCTGGTATAATTCCGTAATCGTGGTCTTTCTTGAGGGTTTTTTGCACCACTGTCTGGAACTGGGCTATCTTCTGCATCGTTGCTTGTACCTGCTGCAGGTTGACGTTGTCGATTATGCTTAGACTCTTTGGAGTTTCCTGTACAGAGGCTACCATTACAGGGTTTGCCATGTTATACCGCCTCCTTTACGTTCAGTACCCGGTAAGTGCTGACTTTGAGCAACTTCGCCAAAACATCTGCAGGAAGTTCCTTCCTGGCTGCTTTGGTATCGAACCGTTCGCTCCTGCGCTCCAACACTTGCACCAGCCACCGTCCTGCCTGTACTGGGCCGCCGTTAACTTCCTCCAAGAGCTTGGCCTTTATCTCGTCCCGGAAAGCCTCCAGGGCTTTGATTTCTTCGTTCAGCTCCTGGAGCATCTCTACCGTTGTAACCAAGTCGCTCCGGTCTGTTACTTCAGCCTTGGCCCTGCGGTAGTCCGGGTGGCAATGGTAAGTGTACGGGCACCAGGGCGGTTTGCACTGCCAGTTGTCCTGCGGGTTGTAGGGCGGATCTATATCTATCCGGTGTTCAATCATTCCAATCAATTCTTTCAGGCGGCAAGCTTCATTCCAGAAATACCTTTCATTCTCAATCAATATTGACTCGTAGTACATATCCCACATGCGGTTTCTTGGCGTCTCCTTGTTCCGGGCCACCAAATAAGCTTTTTCTAATCCAGTAGCTGCTAGGTATAACTGAACTTGCGTCCAGTATTGAGGATGGGCTTCCTGCACCCCTTTTTCTCTTAACTCCTGGAAACCACGATTCGAGAGGCATTTAGCCTCTAAAAGCACTTTCTTTCCCGCGTCATTGGTAGCAATAGCATCGATATGACCAACGGCAATAATGCAATCTTCATCTTTAAACACAACCTCCCTCTGCTGGTCGCTCAGTGCATACGGGCCACCGGGAAGGTTCTGGGCCGCCCACTCCAGGATGCTCGACTCGTGGAGGTTTCCCTCAGCAAACGCCCTTTCGCTTCCTTCCCAAGGCGGCAGACCATCCACGCCCCAAGCCTCCAGTTGGAGGCGGCGGGGACAGGCCCCCGCCTGCGATATGCGGATGTGCGTCATGCCGCGTCACCGCCTTCGTACTTCTTCTTAAGTTGCGCTAACAAGGACTTTTCTTCGTCTTCCTTGCGCCTTTCCAGGTCGATTTCGTCAACTGACTTAACAAACTGCCCCACTTCAAGACCACGATCATAAACCCATACCTTTATTTCCGCGTCAGCCTTGGTCACTGCGTAGGCTGAGGAGTAAGATGATCGCATCTGGATTTCGATGTGTACCAACCGTGCCTGCGGCTTTTCATTCACCCAGTCAACGAATGAGTTCAAATCGACATTGACTTCCTTTGTCATCTTTGATACACTCTCCTTAGGGTTTTTAGATTTTCCGCTTTTCAAGCGGTTTTTCTTTTTCTTCTTATCCGGTGCTCCGCCAAGCTGATTACGTTTGCAGGCATCCCGGCCTTTAGCCAGACCCGGAAGTCCCGATTACTTCCCACGAAGGCAG
>JAKPFY010000024.1 GCA_029551185.1 Bacillota bacterium | reverse complement strand
GTAAGGGCTTGCCATGAGGCGGAAGAGATCCTCCATGAATGTGAACATACCGATGGACGCAATGAGGGATACGACGTGGAATCGATCATGCCTTTTCGCGGTGGGAGAGGGGCGGCTTAGCTAAGGCCTTGGGCCCGAGCTGAAAGATCAGCACACCTACGATCACTGCGATAGCCCCGACTATCTGCATAGTTTACATCCTCTCTCCGAGGACTACATATGCAAGAACTGCCGTGGCAGCAGGCTCAGGCATACAGAGAGTGTCGGCATGACTGGCTTTGATGTGACTGATCACGGCTGTTGCTGCAGATGCCTGCGCAAATTGCCTCGAAGTATGAAATGTAGCTAAGAGTGCTGCAAATCGCAGCAGCCGTGAGAGCTATGCAGAGCCCCAGGATAGGGCGACGTTCCGGGTTATGTCGGCGGGGGATCTCTGTTTCGCAGGATTCGGACTCTGTGGGCTTGCTTGACTCTGTAGTGTTGTCACACACTGTGTCTGTGCCTTGGGGGAGGTCCTAACCTGCAATGAAGACTTGCGCAGACCACTGTTGCATGGTAAAATCTGGTTGAGATCGCATGGGTCACAGATGGTTTGGGGAGTATTTGCTCTTGATGTGCTCCAGTATTAGTTTGTGTCACCTATTTGCCAAATAGATGCATGTAAGAAGAAGTGTGCCCCTATAACAGTCACAAAAGGGGGAGTTGACTTGCACTGTCCTATGACCTGGCAGTTCCGGCCAGACATAAAAAGGAGGGCTGCTCTTCCTACGGCCCGCGTAAGCGGATAGCGGTAGGCACAAACCCTCCGTATACCCATGGATTCGATTGAGTCTAGAACTCATCGATAACAAATACATCATACATCACAGTTGCCGTGCAGTCAATAATCCGACGGGACTTATCTTTGTCAAGTCTTTTTGCTCATAACGAATTCGACGGGCGGTGAACGGAATCAATGGAGCGTGGACTCAATGATGATTATCTTGAATCGATCGGTGTCATGGGAAAGTCCAAATGCATTCTTGTGCAGAGATGGACAGAGCTCCTAAATCCTAGAACCATTGCTACGTATAGGGTCCGCCATCTAAACGCGCATGGCGCGCTTTGTGAGATTAGCGAGTTGATAGACCTTGTACTGGATGGCACGATAGGGCACTTCCACCTTAATCCTGTCCGCGAAGAATGTATCCAACTGCTTCGTGACGATGTATCTATGGCTACCCACATGCCCCAGCATCAGCAGCGACTTCTGAGAAACCTTGAACTGCTTCGCAGTAAGCAGAGATCCAGTCAGCTAAGACTGAAATATCAGATAAGCCACAGCTTGCCTCAGATTACTGAGGCGTATGTTGTATGGTTATTAGATGACCTGAGGGAAGCTATTGAAAGGAATTGTTTCACTGGTGTGGAGTCCATTACATCATCACTTGCTACTGAGTTGATATCCATGGGCTGGTCTCAGAGGGCTTTGTATGAAATGAGGAACCTTCTGGTGGCAGCTTTGGCGTCAGAGAACGGCTGGTTTGACCTGGAGAACACGCTTACAAGATCAAGACGCAGATATGAGTGCGTGTTTCCCGTGGATAATGAGTTGATTGAGGAAGAAAACCGCGTGTTTGAGAAGCTGGGATTATCTATGCAAGAACGTTCACAACTGTTGGCTAGTTCGTTGTACAGAGACACAGCGCGTGTATTGCCTAGTGCACCTTGGTATTTGCTTACCCAGGTTGACGCTTTTGATCCGTTTTCTGCGCTGGAGTATGCCGAAGGGAAGCTATCATCAGCCCTCGATATCCTCGAGTTGTTCAACTTTGGCGGGCTTAAGATCCATGACTTAAGGATTGTGGCGTGTCGTGATGATGGTAGGCTGAAGCGTGTAAGCGCAGATCACAAGTGGATGCAACTGCCGCCCGCGTTTCAATCCGCGACATTTGACGCGATAGCCGAGTACATGATCGACTCAACTCTCAACAGAGTTGACAGGAATCGGTATGCGACAGCTCTCTCCTACTATCGAATGGGCATGGAGTCCATGGAGCCTACGGCTAGGTTTGTGAACTTGTGGGTTTCGTTGGAGTCATTTTGCCGCACGCCTGCGTTTGATAGCATGATTGAGTGCGTGACCTCAAGAATCCCGGAGCTTCTTTCTACCGCTTATATCTATAGTCTTGTAAGGAACTACTACGAAGACTGCCGCCGCACGGGCGTTGATTTGCCGGGGAATATCATTGCTGTGAATAGGTCTGCATCTCGGCAATTGACCATCACGGGGACTGTTAGGTCGCTACGCAGTCCGGTTGGACAAGAGGCGTTAAAGGAGGCGACAGCCTCTCATTCACTTCTTTTACAACGGACCAACGAAATGATATCCCTTCTATCGAATCCAAACCTTCTTGCGGAAGCCTTGTTGTCTCACAGACAACGATTATATTGGCATATTCAGAGGCTATATAGAGTTCGGAACTCTATACTTCATACGGGAACGGCAACTACTAACCTGTCGGCATTAACTGCGCACCTTCAGGATTATGTACTAATGACTCTAACTCGTACAGCTTTTATTATTGGATCAAATAAAGCCACAGGAATAGACATAGCTCTTGAGAGAGCAGTAGACAACTATGAGGCAACCAAAGCAGTCCTAGAGACAGGACAAAGCCTAGATGATGAGCTGTTGCTTGATGGTTCCCTAGGCTAGCCAGTGATCATTAGCGGCTGAGACACTTGTTGCGGTTATGGATCGGAGGATAACAACTGTTCAAATTTTGAACAGGGTCTTTCAGTTCCCCGTTCATTCAGTCAAGGGGTCTAGGCCTTCTCATATCTGCAATGTATTGCTATGGGCAGCAGTATGGAATCCGTCCACACCGCGATGAGTCCAAGCCCCACCGAATTCGGAAGTGTTCAGGGAATCACCTGCTTCAACCCATGGCGCATCCCTGCGAAGATGACAGACGATACTCCAATTGTCCACATGTTTTTTCGGAGGCTGTTCCTAAGGAGCCTTATCAGCTCGCCAATTAGGAATCCCCTAGCAGTTCTTCTGATGTGCGTGCATACGCAGTACTGACACGGCATCAGTCAATCTCCTTCTCTGGGTGTGGATAGCAGCAAATGCCGGACCCCACAGAAGAGGGTACACCAGCAGCGCCACAACCAATTGGGTACCGCTGGGTATGGCAGGCGTGTTCCTGAACAGCCAATTTAGCGCACCTACTAATACTGTGATGCCTAAGACGTACAGCAGGTTTCTCGTTACCGTCTGATTATGAGCGAAAACGTCTTGCGTGCCGGCTAGCTCCTGAGCAAAGGATCTCAGCAATGCGCACATGTTTCCAAAAGGAGGAAGGTTCAGCACTATCATCGCCTCCCGCCGTGTCGCTACAAGGAGTTTCTAGGGGGCTTTCCCAGTGTCCTTCTCGAAGGGTGTGTTCTATCCTGCATAATTATATTATGGAAAAAACAGAGCCTCTGGTTAGATTCTTCAATGCCATCATGGCCCTGTTTCCTCAGGACGATGGCAAGAAATCCGGCAAAACAATGGCAAAAACAGCAGACATAGGAGGATACGGACACGATATGAGAAGGAGTTAGTGAAAAAGCAGGCGCCACAAGTAGCTAAAACCCTGATAGAGCA
>JAKPFY010000020.1 GCA_029551185.1 Bacillota bacterium | reverse complement strand
TGCAACCTTGTAACTTTATAATTTACTTGCTGAATTACTTTTATACTGTTAAAGATGGGACAACCTCGATCTAGTCTTGTAAAGACAAAATTTTGGTTATATAAATGTTCGAGCACAAGGTGCAGCCCATGGCGGGCAAAGAGATCTCCAAGAAGGCAGTGGTTGCCGCTGGAGCATCCCATTCCAGGACGGAACGCGAAGGAGACCGTTATACTCATCAGCAAGCGTTGCACAACATCCTCACAGCAGCAATGGTAGTACAAGCCAACGTAGAAAGATAGGGAGGCACTGCATGGGCACCACGAGCACCACGAATAGCTCCAGGATTCACGGCCGTTCCAGACCGGGAAGCTGGTTTTCCGGAAAAGATCATGGCATGGATACGGCCTCGAGCCATACCGTGTCCCAAGAGCAAGAAAGGGATGGGACAATCTCATCGCAGCTTTCTCATTCCTTGAAGCCCCGCTGTTTTTTGAAGAAGGTATTCCTTTACCTGGCAATACTATCCTGTAGCGCGGCACTCACGGGATGCGCGCAATATCTGGCCCTGATGGATAGCAATGATAAATCACTTGCGCCCATAGAGAACTATCAGAACGCCCTGGAACCCGACCTCCGGTTCTTGGGCAAGGTGTCGGCTCCCGTACAAGCCGGTTGGGAGAGTAATTGTAATGATGCCAGCCTGGAAAATGAATCCATCGTCTACGGGGAGGCGGGAAGCGAAGGTACCATCCGGAAGCTTCTCGTTGTCCGCACGTACAAGGTTCGAGGGAAGGATTCCATGGTCCTTCCCCGACTGGATCTCGACAGGCTGCCGTTGCTGGACTCGGGAAGTGTCAGGATCGCCTCGAAGCAATTCGACTACAAGCTGTTGCTGGACCAGGGGACGATCGGGAAGGATGAGAAAAAACTCATCGGGAGCAAAGGGCTTTCTACAACGGGTTGCTATTTCCTCAAAACGTACAGCGGCAGGCTGGAAACTGGGTTGTTCGCAAAATCGGTCAGCCACATTCTCTACTACGAGAGTGTCGATGCCTCCAACCAAGGTGCAGCATGCAGGCAGCTCATAGAGTCGCCGGCTGTTAAAAACCTCGTGAATGATTTCAGTGCAACGGCGGATGGACTCGTAAGAAAGCTGATAAGCACAGGCAGTACTTCAGGCGGTGCTTCAGAGAATGATATAGGAAAGGCTCCAGGCGAAAAGATCAATCCGGAAATACCCGCCCAAGGACAAGACGAGCTCGAAAGAAAACTGACAACATTGAAAGGCCTTCTGGATAAGGGTCTGATCACCCAGGAGGATTACGACAGAAAGAAGGAAGAACTTCTCGAAGACTTCTAGCCCGGATTCCCGACCCTGGCCCCAAGCGCTGGTTCTCGTGATCCTTATCAAAGCTTGGCGATGAGATCTTCCATAGTTCAATAAATGTTGCGGGAAGTAGATGAGATCTTTCTTGGTAAGGGGCGGGATCTTACGATTGCGAACTTTGGCCAAGGATGCTGGAGACCAGGGATATAGGAGATATCGCCCAGGTCTTAGCTCCATTAAAGGTGCATCAGGGGCCCTGAAGCTCGTCCGGCATAGGGTGCTGCAGTATCAAGCGCGGGGCGTTCTGCAGGGGCTACGGAGCCTTCTCCATCAGTAGCTGTTTTCCCGCGCCTTCGATAAAGCGACCACCCTCCTGCAGTCCGAGTTCATAGTCCGAACGGATCGTCCTGCTGTCCGCCTTGAGCCGCGACGATCGGAGCTTCCTCGGAGGCGCGATCTGAAATACCTGCGCGTCGCCGGGCGGGTTCTGAATGAAATCTACCGCTTCCCTGTATTCACGGGAGAGTCTGCGGACGCTCTGGCACAACGCAGGGAAACGCTTGAGGAAGAGAGATGTCATGAACGTGTCGGCAAGCCAGCCCTTGGTCTGACCCGCCTGACGGGTCCGTATGACTACGATTCGTCGTGCACCGCGGAGATAGGCCTCTTTCACCGGCAGGGGCGAAGCTATTCCGCCGTCGG
>JAKPFY010000019.1 GCA_029551185.1 Bacillota bacterium | reverse complement strand
TTGATTTTTTTTATAAAAATAATTAAGGCTCTCCATATTATTTTTTTGGATTATCAAAGTTTGTTGATTTAAGATTTGAGCTTCGAAATCCACAAAATGAACCTGAACAATATTTTGATTACGTTGATATAGGTAGTATAGATACAACATATGGAATAATATATCCGACAAGAATGCAAGGAAATGAAGCAACAAGTTCTAGAATGCGTCAAGTTATGTATGCTAATGATATCCTTGTTTCTACAACGAGACCAACTAGAAGAGCAATTGCCATAGTACCTGATTATCTAGATAATCAGATATGTTCTACGGGTTTTGCAGTATTAATTCCAAAAAAGGATGTAATTGGGGAATTTCTATTCCATATACTCCGAAGCGAAATTGTAACTGCTCAGTTTGAAAGGTTTTGTAGCGGATCAGGATACCCAGCAATTAATAAAGAAAATGACGTACTTCGGGTTTTAGTTCCAGAAGTTAATAGAGATGAACAGGATAAAATTCTTTCTAAAATAACAACAAAACCTCAACTCGCAAAAATTATGGGAGACGAAGCAGAAAAGATATGGCATAAAGCTTTGCATACGTTTGAAGATTTAATTATAAAGGAGTGAAAAAAGATAAAAGTAAGCGTCAAAACGCCCCCGCCTTGTAACTAAGCGTTGGCTGTAGTAGTTCTATTTTGTCTTTGAGGTGCGGCAGTAATCAGGTATGTCTTCTGACCAGGGCATAAATCTATCAAGGTCCTTTGTGGTTGCGCTCGGTAGTTCTTTAAGTAGGTATTCCAGGTATTCAAAAGGTTTAAGATCATTTTCTTTGGCTGATTCTATAAGGCTAAAAGTAATGGCACTGGCCTTGGCACCCCGGGGTGTGATGCAAAACAGGAAATTCTTACGGCTTATGACAAAAGGCTTGATGGATCGTTCACTGCGATTATTATCAATCTCCAATCTTCCATCTAAAAGAAAGGCGTTTAAGGGAGTCCACTGGTTTAAGGCATACTGAACAGCCTTCCCTAGATGGGTTTGTGGAAGAGTTTCCTCTTTGGTCTTATGAAGCCATTCCAAGAAAGCTTCAAGTACAGGCTTACTTTGGAGAAGCCGTTCTTCATAGCGCTTTTCAGGTGTAATTCCTTTCAATTCCTGCTCAATGCGGAATAACCGGTTGCAGAAATTCAATCCTTCCAAAGCTTTAGGATTTTTCTTTTTGCCACCCCCGGCCTTAATGGCTTCATCGAATTTTCTCCGGCAATGAGCAAAACAACCGACGTTAGTTACACCCGGCAGCCCATTATAGGCAGCATATCCATCTGTAGTCAGGTAACCTTTAAATTCTTTTAAAAATTCTTCAGGGTGTCCCCTGGCTCTTGATGGTTGATACTCATAAAGTACGATACCAGGCCCATAGCGGCCGGATCTATAAAGCCACATATAGGACTTCGATTCGGCCTTTTTGCCCTTTTCATTTAGCACTTGGACTGTAGTTTCATCTGCTAAGATAATATCCTGCTCTAAGAGCGTAGCTTTCATCTTTTCATAAATGGGCTCAAACCAATTTTCTGCAGCATGCATGATCCAATTAGACATATTCTGACGTGATAGGGCAATTCCACGCCTTGACCACTTTTGTTCCTGGCGGTAAAGGGGTACACCCATGACATACTTTTCTTCAATTACATGGGCTGCAAGAGAAGGAGAAGCAATGCTACCAGGGAACGCCCTGTTTGGTTTAGGCGCGGTAATTACAACCGGTTCACTGCCATCACCAGATATTTCACAGCTGCGGCATCCGTAGATATATTGTATATGAACATCAACTGACATTTGGGCGGGGATATAGCGCAATTCACGGGTGATTTCCTGGCCTATGACATGCCTTTGGTTACCACAAGAGGAACAGGCCATCTCTTCTTCAGGAAGATGATATTCAATAATGTTCTCCGGTAAACTCTCAAGATCAATACCCTTTTTGCCTTTGGATTTAACCCTTTTATGCTCTTTTATAGTTACCAGTTCGGGTTCAGAAGCGGATAGATCCGCTGTTGCTTCAGCTTCGTTGAAAACGGAGTCAAATAGAGTTAGTTGATTCTTATTTGTCTTTTCGCTGGAAGGACTAAACCTCTTAGCTATCAATAAGCGCAATTGGGCCTTAAGATACTCCATTTCCCTTGAAAGAAGTTCTACTTGCGCTTCAGCTTTTAAGGCTCTTTCTTTCCACGAAGATTCCGTTGTAATCGGGGTTTGGGAAATGTTTTTCATATTTAATATAGTTCTTGTTTTTTACCGAAAGTCCTGCTAGAAATGGTAAAAGTAGAAAGGAAATCCGCACTTAGAGGATGTATTTAGGGGGTTTTACTAAACGCTTTTCAATTGGCCTAAGGGGAGTGCCTTCTAATAGCCACCTTAAATCTTGCCAGGTGATATCTAAAGGATTAAATTCTTCTCCCTCCTTTGGCCAGGGTAGACGGCCTTGTTCTAAACGAAAGTAGTGGAGCCAAAACCCCCGTTCCGACCATTCTAAGATCTTAACCTTGTTTCTTAGCCGGTTGCAAAAAGCAAACAGGCAGGGCTCAAAAGGGCTTAACTTAAAATCCAACTGAACAATAGCTGCTAACCCATCAACCGCTTTACGAAGATCAGTGGCGCCTACTGCGAGGTACACCCTTTGTCTGGGATGGCCAATTAACATACATTCATCAGTGAATGAAGCACATCCACCAGGACTTGCCGGCTAAAACCGGGCTCAATATCTAAAACAATATTACCGATGCGCAGAGAAACTCCTGAATGGGAGTGGGATTCGGATTCCATACTGATCCAACGTTTCCCGGCGGATTGGGACATTCTTGCCTTATATTTACGAAGCCAGTACCCTAGTTGATTCGCCCGCAAGCCTTGTTCTTGACACCAAGCCCTTTGGCTTTGGCCACTGGCAAGAAAGGCCTCAATTCGCTCTTCCCATAACCTTTGTTTCTCTTGCTTAGCCATTTGAGTCAACTCCCTTGGTGATGATAAGCCTATTCTCTCATCACAAAAGAGGAGTTGATAGGTGGGTCTGAATTGACGCTTACATTCTCTTTGGTCATGCCGCCTGATCCGGTCACCTACTCTGGATGTTACATCAAGGAGCTTGTCTCATATGTGGGGAGTATCTAGACCATCGACCATTGGTTTTAGTCTCTGACCCACTCGCTTGAACTCATCAACGCCACTCCTCAACTTTTTCTAATACTAGTCCCCTATTGATCCACCCTGTCTTTAAGCTTATCCAAGCACCTTGGACAGAAATCCTACAACCATCCCCCTCTTTAGTTCATCATGACAAAACTGATTTCTATAGTTACGCAAGCATTCATAGCAACTGGTGTCGTTATCAATGCTTCCGCAATCGCAACTACTTAATCGCCGCAGCGTCTCCTCAAGGACACTTCTAAGAGCCGCCTCATTGGCAATACGCCTGACATGTCCCGCTCCTCCCGGAACGTCATCAAAAAGGATCAGCTGCCTAGTATCGGGGTTACCTACTGGAGTATACAGACACCCGTCAATATCCCGCCTCTCTATATCTAGAGCCCCGCTGACACCTTCAAGAAGACCGTACAAAAGAGATAACCAGAAGCCCGGCCTCAGATCCGTCCAACCGCGGAATTCAAGCTTTAAGACGTCAGTTTGAAACTCATGGCCCAGAGAATAACCGCCTGTAAGCTTCCCTTGACATTCCCCTCCCCACGGATTCTTATGTTTGGATGGCGTAGGTTCAGAGCCCAGAATCGCGTACCCACATGTATTACAAACCTTAAACCTAACCTTTCCTGCGTCATTTATCATGCCTAAGGTGCCACGAGCAATCGGCGTTGCTACAAGAGATACACCGCGAAGCTGCAAGGTTACACGCTCTTTCGCATCTTCATTTCCTCCTTGATAGAATACCCGGGTGGAATACGTCCTCTCAGGCCTTGAATCTCCTGGTTTCCCAGGCTGCTCTCTGCTTGTCATAAATCCGAATGCAGGCACTATGAAGACTCCTTGGTTTTTGCCATAAGCCTTTCCACATACAGGACAAGGTCCAAACCGCTCGGCAAGCTCCGCTCTTTCACTGACATAACTCTGACAGTTGTCACATATAGCGTACCTGTATCTCTCCCATTCCTTGTTAGGCAGACGTTTTATATATCTACTCGTCCACAGCTTGCCCTTTGCAACTACCTGACTGCTTGGAGCATACTCCGACAGCGCAATCCTAAGATCTCGCTCGAGTTGCAGCTTATTTGCATCTTCTCCTTCATGGAGGATTTGGAGCTGCACCACATCCACTGGGAAACCGTACTTCGGCACCACATTCCGGCTTGACAAGAATCCGATAATATCTCTCTTTTTTATGGTATCTATAAGTCTTATTAGGTAATCTGCAGGCTTCCCTTGCCTGAACCGCTCCTCCCTCAGCTTCTCAAGCTCCTCAACATCGCTTTTGACCTCTCTATATGCCAGTTCAAGCACTCCGTTCTCTTCTCCAAGAAGAGATTCAACCCAGCCCCATCCTTGAATATCAAGGCCTTCGTACAGTGTCTCAGGGACTATTCTAAGAAGAGATCGATACAAAGACAGAGGTTTCGTTCTTAGATATCTCGCTAGAGCTTCAGGTCCGGAAAGGCCCTCTTTAAAGAAGAACGCCTCCACTCCTTTTTCGTCGAAGTAGTCCCTGTTTCTCTTAAAGAAAGCTGAAAGGGCTGTAGCGTACACATGTCTTCTTATAATCTTCTCGTTCTCAAGTTTAAACTGGGGAGCTGCGATCTTGCCTGAGACCATACGCCAAGGTTCGCGGTAGTGCGTAAGATCATGGGACCTTCTCTCCGCAAATGTTAAGGAAAACGCAGTAGAATCGGTGCGCCTCCCTGCCCGTCCTGCCCTTTGTATGTAGTTAGCCGCTGAGGGGGGCACGTTTCTCATGAACACGGCTTCTAAGTCGCCTACATCCACACCCAGCTCAAATGTGGTAGAACAACTCAGGACATTAACTTCACCCTTAATGAACTCCTCCTGTAATTTCGCTGCTTCCTCACTAGTAAGCTGCGCTGTGTGCTCCTCCACCTTCATCGGGATAGGTTCCGTCTCTTTGTAAAGCCTGTAGTAGTGGTTGTTTTTCAGCTCTCTGTCGGGATCGCATGGCCGTAGGGTTCCCTGGCACCTGTATGATCTACAAACACCTCGCACATTATGGAGAGTTAGGCTCTGGCATGTATCACAAATGTACCAGGTAACATCATCATCCAGGATTCTCGATTTAAGATCCCAAACGTCGTACCTCAGCTGATAGACCACACCTAAACAAGGCATCCGTACAATATGGAAATACTCCCGCCAAGGGCTTCCGGAAGACTCAAGGCTGAAGCAACGACTCCATATACTGCTTAAATCATTCCGCAACTCCTCATCAGTCTTATCAATGCCGACCCTTCCAGCGACTCTCAGGAAATAATCCACTCTGCTATTTAGCCTCGTTGAATTCCAGCTCAATATGCCGTGCTTTGAGCTGGCTGTATTCTCTCGCACGTAGAAAGGTTTGTTTCTCGGCGCAAAGGCTTCATCGCCAGGGGAGACTTCATCCGGGAAAAGAACTGCTCCACTTATTCTAAGCGTATCAAGGAGCGCAACAATCAAAGTCCATGCTTCATCCTGAGTAAGGTTCCGAGGAGGTTCTGTAAGAGCCCTAGGTACTACCGGTATACTTGGCTTTGCAAGAACAAATCCCAAAAGACCCAGGCCTTCCAAGCTAATGTTGCGGTCTATTGAAAGGAATTCCTGAAGGATCCACTTCCATGCCTCTTTTCGGAGTTGCTGGTAACTGTACCTGGGAAAGAGCTCCGCTTCTTCTATACTTCTTACAAGCGGATCTACGAGATCTTGCATCCTCCACCTATTGCGGAAAGCACTCTCCTTGTACCTCTCCAGAGTCTTAAGGATTAAGGTCCTCCGCAGAATACGGTTATGTGTACGGTTTAAGTAAGGTGCAAAGAAAGCGGCGTCTTGCCTGCTGTCTGAAAACGCCAGGAGTTTTCTGGAACCTCCGGACAGGTCAAGGCTCGCTGCAGTCTCAGAAGATGCACTCTGCCATACAGGAGACCAAGGGTCATCTTCAAGAGGCTCTCTGTGGTCTATTTCAATCTCAACTACTTCTTTTTCTTCTCGGGGCTCAAGATTTTGATAAAGAGCGGTGGCCAAGACACTTGCCGCAGCTTCAGTTCCCACCAAGAACCGCCACACTATTCCATGGGGGTTGCACCTTCCGCAGGCACAGCACAGGTAAACCCCCTTTTTCTCTGAACTTGAGGTTTTTGCCTTTACTAAAGGATAGATATTGCCGTCGTCACAATCACATAAGGGAAATAAGGAGTCAGCTGAAGCTATCGCCCCGCACGTGCCGCAGAGACGGTATTCATCCCGGTGCTCTGAAGACTCGGATAGGTCTGGAAACCCTACTTCATCGTCTTCATTAGGTGATGGTTTCTCGACGTCTTCCTCAATTAGGAGAAAGTACCCGGGGTTTTCATCAAAAGCATGAGCCTGCTTCAATACTTGCCCACTGTTACCGGACTCGATCCGTCCTACTAAATACATAGAACCGCACTGCCTGCAAGTAGCCACCTCGAAAACAGGGTACTTCTTACCATCTTTGGTTACGGATTCGTGCCTTTCAAGGTATAGCTCCTTTTCTCCGGCAAGACTTAAGTAAGCTCCTTCAATCGCACGGACAAAAAGATGGTATCTGGCAGGCAGCAAAGCCTGGCTTTCGCCATCGGCTTTCGCTTGGTTAGCAAGGTCTACCAGCGCAACGAGTTTCTGCGTGGAATCCTCATCATGTGGAATAAGTGATTCCGCTAGGTCTCTCACAAACCCAGGCCCTTCTTCGAGTTTTCCCTGGAGCTTGAGGAGTCTTTCGTCTCCTTTTAAGATCTCATGCAGGAAAGCTTTCCATCCTCCGGTTTCCCCTGCTCTTTCAGCTGTTTTTGACACTGGCTCAGGTACGCCGTTTGCACGTGCAATACGGGCGAGTTCACTGGGAAGTGCAGCTTCTGGTATGTTCTTTACTGCGTTTTGGAGTTCCAGGTAGACTGCGGGGTCAAACGTTCCCCAACCGGGCCTTGCTTCCGCAAGAGGGAGCTTCGATGCTTCAACTACATCCTGGTTATCAGGGTCTCCGTCGACCCAGCTGAATCCCTCACCAAACAGATCCGACGCGAACCTTGCTACAGCGGGATAATCATCCCTTCCCCTGCCCAGTGTTGCGCTTGTGGCCACACACTGAATCCTGCCTCTTTCGCCTTGGACTACCCGGTCTTTTAGCCTCCTCAGGAGCATTGCGATTTCAATGCCTCTTGCTCCTGAGTAGGTATGGGCTTCATCGATGACGATAAAGCGCCAGTTCCTGGCGGAAGCACCGTCAAAGAAGACGCTGTCATCAGGCCTAAGGAGGAGGTATTCTAACATCGCATAGTTGGTGAGCAGGATATGAGGAGGAGCCTCCCACATCTTCTCCCTGGAGATCAGTTCATTAGGGAGAGGATCACGGCCGTACATTTCTCTGTACTTTGCAAGCGCAGCACGATGAGATCTCTCAGTCTCGCCGGTATACCGACCGAAAGTAATCTTAGGATAGTTGGCAAGTAGTCTACGTAGCCTTGCCAGTTGGTCGTTGGCAAGGACGTTCATGGGATATAGAAGAAGAGCACGTACGCCCGGGCTAAGCTTCCCTCTTTCATCTTCTTGGAACAGGTGGTTTAAGATGGGGATGAGAAATGCTTCCGTCTTACCGCTGCCTGTCCCAGTTGCCACAACGATGTTCCGTCCCTTTTGAACCAGCTTCCTCACAGCGGTTTCCTGGTGTATATAGAGCGTTCTTTCGGGCGGCAGGCACTCCGTATCAAGCTCGAGAAACCGCTTTGAAAGGACCCCTTCTCGCACCATCTCTGCTATGGATGAGCCTGTTGCAAACGCAGGTGTCGCCTCAAGTATCGGCTCCTTGACAAACCGTCCCGGCTCCTCTAGTGCATTCACAAATTGCTCTTGAAGGACAGGATCCTTGAACCTGAATGTGGTGGCAAGGTAATTGAGGTAGCTTCTTCGGATATCACGCGTGGCATCAATGGGATTCATGCTCATTTATACTTTCACTCCCTGATAACGCTGATACCAACTCCTCCTCCAACGAAACAAGGAGTCTTGTAAGCTTAGTCAAAGAGTCGATGTCGTCTCCTGTTAACAACTCAATGGGTAGCCTCCCATGGCTGGGCTTTGCGTGTAGGGTTAGAGGGTAGTTCCCAGATAAAGCGTAGGCTTTGAAGCGGCAAAACAGATCTGTCATAGGCTCATCTACTAGAAGCAGTGATGCCTTGACAACTTGTTTCTTCGGATAAAGCGTTTTACATTTTGGATAATGATGTTTATCCCACGTAGCTTGGTCTTCAACAAGCTTGTTGCATGCGCTGCAATACACTCGCCCTGTCTTAAGTGCGATCTGTAAAGACTCCCTCGAACTTGTCCACCTTATTGTCGTCTTGTCTTTTTCTGTTCCGATCAGAACACTCACATCAACGCTTTCGTCATCTTCGAGCCATGCCTTGATTACTCTCTTGCTATCCTCATCTGAAAGATCCGGGTGGTCGAGAGAGCCTTCCTCACATCGAATCCTTACGATTGGATTACGCTCAGGGATCGGAAAGTCAACGCGCAGAGTATCCATTAGAAGCCCTGGCAACTCTGATGCACGCTGGACTATGAAGGCTTTTCGGGCTTGTCTCAGATAAGGCCATTCCAGGTGAGCTGGGGATGGGGATTTCGGCGCAAACCACCATTCAACCTGCGCGGGCTCAGGGAGTATTGCGAAAAGATGTGTCACAGGATCGCTTTCCACGACGATCCCTATCCAGCGGGCTGAGTTCTTAGTGGTGTACCTCTTCTTGACGTCATCTTGACGCCTGGCTCGACGCTCATTCGCCTGTGTTTTCTCGTCCTCACGTTCATCTTGAATACGAATCATAAATCGCCCGGCAGAGTCAACAACCGCATGCCCCTTCCAGCAGCAAGCCATACCCTGCCTGATGCCTAAAAGTATTGCTTTAACCTTCGTTCCAGGAGAGACGTTGACCGCACTACCTGTAATCTCTGCGGCGTAACCAGAATCCGCCCGAGATTCATGGTTCCATCGAACACTCCAGTTTTCGATGTAGGGAGCTTCACGGTAAAGGTGGACGATGAACGTATTGCATTCATCTGAAGGGAACCGAGGCTCTTGGCTTGCCGACGACCATTTGTCAAATGTATCAAACTGGACAAGATACGCTCCTTGCGGAAGCCGGCCTTCGTCGGCAGTAAGACCCAGGTGCGTTTGGCCGCTTGGGATCCGCCATTCAACCGGTGGTTGCCACGGCTTATCCATTCGCCACATACGAAGAACCCTGTTTTGGACACGTCCCTCCTCTTTCCACTTGAACTCAAGATGCCATACTCCGAAGCGGTTCTTCTTTTCACAGCTAAAGCCAATGACTTCCCAACGCCAGCGCAAGCGGAGAATAGCTCCTTCCCCCACTACTTTTCCAGATGCATCAAATGCTTGTCCTGAGATCTCGCCTACAGATCCGCCTGCTCTTAACGTATCCATAAACTGCATCAGATCGATTTGGGCCTTTCCGTCCTTTACAGGTCTCCTGGCAGTCTGTTTATCACCCAGCGAAAGCCGGACCTCAGTGACATCTCTAGGCACATCCAGCTGCAAGACGAGTTGCTGTGATGAGCTTAAGTCGCCGATAAACACATCCTGGACATTGCCTGACCAATCTGTTCCGCGTTCTTCCATCCTCTCCCTCAAACACCACTTCACCTTCGGCACATCAATCCGAACAGGCAATTCCAAAAACCTACCATCAGAGGACGCAAAAGAAAGCTTTCCTGCTACAGTATCCTCTGAAGGCTTCACGAGGAACCGGTAGTCATTTTCTTCCCCGGAAAGGATTCGGGCCGGCGAGAATACACTGAACTTGGCTCCTTCAAACGTACTGACCAAGAGCTTGACCTCGGAGCTGTCATCTTCTACAGGGAATACAACGGATGGCTCGAATGCATACGAAAAATCGGGGACTACAGTAAATGTAAACGAAGCTTTCAGCCTTCTCCTGTCTTTTTGTCTTACGTAGACTGTGTATTGTCCGATAGGATCAGGCCCCAGAAGGCCAGGGAGCTTAAGATCTATTCTGATCCTGTCATCTTGAGCCACAACCCCGGTCATTTGAAGGCTCTCACGCAGTGTGAATCTTTTAGACTCAGACAGGGGCTCATCGCCATAACGTATAAGCACATCCCAGGTGTCTGTTCGCCTATCGTCTGAGAATGGGATCTCAAGGCATGGAGGCCCTCCTATGTAGAGCGGATTACCGTCTATCAATACACCAGGGATAAGTCTACCGCCTTCAAGGCGAGGCTCAGACAGCCTCGAACTCTCTATCCTGAACTCGAATTCCTTTCCGCTGCCGTCGCCTACAACCAGCTTATCTGAGTCCAAAAGAGCAAGGTCAATAAGGTAAATGCGGCAAGCATCTAAAAGGTAAGGCGGCGTAGCATCTTCGACTATCCGCAACATCTTAGTGAACCCCCACCCTGATGGCAATACAAACCACACCCTGGCTCTCGGGAGTCTTCTCGACTCAATAAGCTTTCCATCCTCATGAAAGATAAGGCGCGGAGATGCATCGTCAAACACCTCTACACTCCAAGTCTTTTGGCGATGATCTCCGATAACCAAGGAAACCTCATAACTCTTGGCAAGGCCGGGCAAACATGTGGCAATCGGGGATACACTACTTGAGTCGTAACCCTCATGTGTGGAGGCTGCCTCCTGGCAGACTTCATCCAGTATCTGTAAAGCATATTCGACCGCGTCGGTCTCCACAAGCCCCGGAATTCTGGTTCGCCTAAGCTCTAACGGTATCGTCTTTGACCATCCGGGATAAGCTGAAGATGTGAGGACCAATGATGCAGACCGGACGTTATCGGCTTGCTCAAGTCTAAACCTCAGAGAATCAATGACTATCTTTATATCTCCATTGATTGAGTCAAGCATGATCTTAGGCGCAGGAAGGCGTTCTCTTGAAGCCTCATGTGAGAATCTTTCGTGTTCCGGGACGGTTTTCCGCGATTCCCACCATTCCCTGAACCCCTGGACCACCCTAGACGGCAGGCCTGACATGCAGCCTTCCGGAATATCCCCTTTCTCCCGGGTAAGCTCGAGCATTTCTACAGCTCCGGTAATCCACTTTTTGGCCCAGTCTTCACCATAGATGACAAACCTTTGCACAGGTTCGTCTGTGTATGGGTATGCCGGAGGGTAGTCCTGAAGCTTGGATTCCGTATCCTCTATCGAAAGCTCCAGCTCTTTGAGGTCTTTGCGTCTTGCATCGCGTAAACGCAGTAAATCATCGATTGAGTCCATCTCTGCATCTATCAACCCCGGGATGGTCTGCATCAGTTCACGGATGCTCTGTCGTATCCTCGACATATCGACCTTGGCTTTAGCGAGTCTCCGAAGGACTTCATATTTGGCCTTAAGCTCCTCTAGACCGGCTTCGAAAGATCCATTGCCTAACCTGGCTACGGCACTATCGAGTTCTTCGATATGAGCCTTGATATCGGCTGATTTCGTCCGGAGCTCAGAGAGCTGGGGCAGAACACATCTTTCCAGATGCTCCTTGGCATTTCTGCTGTCCTCACTTCGTTGAATAGCATCATCGAGAGAGCTTGTTAGGGGTTCTACGGCTCGTTGAAGGGAATCTTCGTCACAGAGGTCTTCTATCTTGAACTTAGCCTTAAAACTCTTAGTCTCGCCCAGGCTTTCCTCTTCGTTTTGAACTTCCGATCCTCTTTTGTTTTCGCTTTGTTCATCAGCCTTGCTTTTGAGCCCGGGAAGTCCTACCTGTAACAGAACGCTATCGAGTCTATGCTCCCACTTAGCGATCGATTCCACGAGCTCCCTTTTTCGCTTAAGAAGCTTGCAGTATGAAGTGACAGTGTCAACTAATGGCCTTAGTTTGTTTTCGCAGTCCTCAATCATGGACTGCATTTTCAACACTTCCTCAAGGGTCGCATCGTAGCATGCTTTGCGCTGCTTGTTATCTGTGGATACTCTGTCGTTTTCGCGAAGGCCCAAGATGACAGAAAAACATCCCAACAAAGCAAGGGCAGCGGCGACTCCTAACCTTAAAGGTGAATAGGTTGGTATAAGCCATATGAGTAACGCTGCCAGAAGAGAAGCTGATCCTACCCAGAGTATGTCGTGGGGCTCCTGAGGTTCGAAGGTCATCTGGCTTATTTCATCGCGCACCTTAGATGTGCTGGCTTTCACGGCATCAAGTTCACTTAAGACGTCAGCTACAGCGTTCAAAGCACCTACAGCAACTGGAGAAAACTCTGATAAACCACTAATAGAGCTGCGCTCAAAGAGCCTCTCGCTCTGCCCGTCTCTTCCGTCTCTTATGTAACCCTTTAACGTTTCTACGCACTTAGCCTCATCTGACAGAAGAGACTCAAGCTCTGACTTATCACAAAGGATCTGTGGAAGTTCAGGGCGGATAGCACAAATCATCGGGCCGGCCTGGATGACTGCATCATGCTGCGGGGTGAAAGCAGACACTTTATCTCGATAAAGCTGCTCTTCCCTTTGAAGCTCTGAAATCTGCCCATTGATGTCTTCTAGCTCTCGTAGTTTTTCAAGGCGGTAAGTCTCATAGTCTTCCGGGATTTGACGCCAATCAGGGGACGCATCAATAGTCTCCTCGACTTTTGCGGTTTGTTGTCGCAAGTTAATGAGCGAAGCAAGGTCTTCTAATCCTTTTCGGCAGTCTGATTCTTTTTCCTTAAGAATCTCGAGCTCTTTCTCTAGCGCAACCCGTGTTTTCTCATCTTCCCTGAGCGAGTTGAGGTGGTCGGTAATGTCATCGCCTGTGACAAGTTTAAACTCTAACATATCCATAATGACATCATCAAAGAACTGATCCAGACACTTTTGAGGGAT
>JAKPFY010000001.1 GCA_029551185.1 Bacillota bacterium | reverse complement strand
GCGACTCGCGACCCGCGACCCGCGACATCCTCGGCCTATACAAGGACGAGGTCGGCTTCCCCATCGGCTCGGACGAGGACATTCTGGCTCTGTCCGATCCACCGTACTACACCGCCTGCCCGAATCCGTTCATCGAGGATTTCATTAAGCACTATGGGAATCCGTATGACCCGAATGTGCCTTACAGCAAAGAGCCGTTTGCGGCGGATGTGAGTGTGGGAAAGAATGACCCGAGCTATAACGCTCACTCCTACCATACCAAGGTGCCGCACAAAGCCATCATGCGGTACATCTTGCACTACACGGAGCCGGGGGATTTTGTTCTGGATGGATTCTGTGGGTCAGGAATGACCGGTGTAGCTGCGCAATGTTGCGGTTCTGCTCCCAAGGACTATCGCATCAAGATAGATGCAGATTTTGAAAAGCAAGGCATTGAAAAGCCTCGCTGGGGTGATCGTCGGGTCATCCTTAACGATCTCTCTCCAATAGCAAGTTTTATCGCATCCAACTACAACATCCCCTTTGATGTTCGAGAGTTTGCCAGAGCCGGCAACCGAATTCTAAGAGATGTTGAGAAGGAAATAGGCTGGATGTACGAAACTCTTCACACTGACGGGAGAACTAAAGGCCGTATCGAATATACGGTTTGGAGTGAGGTTTTCACGTGCCCTGATTGCGCTGGCGAAGTGGTCTTCCTTGATGAGGCTTTGGATCAGGAGACGAAGAGCGTAAAAGATGCATTTGCTTGTCCGCACTGTGGATCGCAACTTACAAAGAATAATGTTGAGCGCGTATTCGAGACAAAGCCCGACCCTGCCGACGGTAAGCCGTGGAAGCGTGTTAAGTACCTCCCATCTCGTATCTCATATGTGGTTGGCCGCCAACGCCATGAGAAGCAACCTGACGTTCACGATCTACAAGTCCTATCGCGCATAAGTGAACTGCCACTACCCCCTGAAATCCCAACTACTCGCTTTCCTATTGAGCAGATGTATCACGGTTCACGACTCGCGCCAAAGGGCTTCACCCATATCCATCATTTTTTCTTACCTCGATCAGCCCATGCCCTTGCCGTTCTGTGGCGCAAGACACAGACTTATCCTGATCCGCGGCTTAGGCATATGCTCCTATTCTTTGTTGAGCAGACCGTCCTCGGCATGACACTCATGAATCGACATCATGTAATTGGTCGTGCAAACGTGAATCAATGGTTAACAGGCGTCTATTACATCCCATCTATTCATGAAGAAACCGCATATTGGAGAATTCTCGAAGGCAAGCTGGACCGACTTACAAAAGCGTTTCAGACTGAATATTTCCGCAGTGGCACATCTGCGCTAACAACAGGTACGGCATCACAACTTAATATCCCAGATAGCTCGATTGACTACATCTTCACTGACCCACCTTTTGGAGAAAACATCTATTACGCTGACATGAACTTTCTTGTCGAGGCGTGGCATCGTGTGATTACTAATACGGCAACTGAAGCAATTATCGACAAGTTCAAAGAAAAAGGCCTACCTGAATATCAACACCTGATGCAGAAGTGTTTTGAAGAGTATTATAGGGTTTTGAAGCCTGGTAGGTGGATGACCGTTGTATTTCACAATTCCAGGAATTCAGTTTGGAATGCCATCCAAGAAGCCATGCAATTTGCAGGTTTTGTCGTTGCTGATGTGCGGACGCTTGATAAACAGCAAGGCTCATACCGCCAGTTAACAAGTATGGCCGTCAAACAGGATCTTGTAATCTCCGCCTACAAACCAAACGGCGGCCTGGAGGAGCGCTTTCAGCGCGAAGCGGGCACTGAGGAAGGCGTCTGGGACTTCGTCCGTTCCCACCTGAAGCAACTCCCGGTGTTTGTCTCCAAAGACGGCAAGGCGGAAATCATCGCCGAGCG
>JAKPFY010000184.1 GCA_029551185.1 Bacillota bacterium | reverse complement strand
ACCATACAGCCAAAAAAATTTTATGGTCGATTTTCGATCACATCATTGCCGGATGTCAACACCAATTACGGCCGGTGTTCATACCGGAGACCTGCAAACCCCCAGATCACACCTTAGCATATACGATAGCCCTCACCTACTGAAGGTACGGGCTATTTTACGCTTACATTCTTTGCGTCCAGTGTTTCAAGCCGCCGACAATCCAAAAGCAATCCAATATCACTCTAACAGCAGTCCGATAACAGAAAGGCTGCTTCACCTAGCCTAGCCTGACGGCTGATGATATAATTGACACACAAACCTGTGCAAGCGCAGCTTAAGGATGTGCAACCAAGCACAGGCAAACCGGGTACAGGTCATCGGAAGCTGACAGCGCAGCAACGGAAGTTGAGCGCTGGGAACATCCGAAGCTGACAGCGCAGCAACGGAAGTTGACCGCTGGGAACATCCGAAGCTGACAACCCGGAGCATCAACAGTCGACAGCGCCAATTGCGGGCGATCAAGAAGCGACCGCGCACGTTCATCCGAAGTCGGCGAATTACCCAGAAGAAGGTGAGTCTATGAGTATTTTTGACATAATAGGGCCTATTATGATTGGCCCTTCATCATCACATACCGCAGGCGCAGTTCGCCTGGGTCTTGCAGCCCGTGCCATCATAGGCGGACAAGTATCTCGCGCTGACATAACCCTGCACGGTTCTTTTGCAGAGACATACCGCGGTCACGGTACCGATATCGCACTTGTGGCAGGCCTTTTAGGGATGAGTCCTGACGATGAGAGAATCCCGAACGCTATGGAAATTGCGCGAGAACAGGGTCTTAGGATTGCATTTCACACCGGAGATTTAGGAGACGTCCATCCGAATACCGCCCAGATAGAGTTAGTGTCTCCTAAAGGGACGAAAAGGACTGTAAGGGGCGCGTCTGTCGGCGGAGGCAGCATCTTGGTCACCAAGATCGATCAATTCACAGTGGACTTCACCGGTGAAAATCATGCGCTTGTAGTATCATACAAGGACCAACCCGGGATTATTGCCAAGATTACGTCACTGCTTGCAGCAGAGAATGTAAACATCGCGGCAATGCGCGTGTCCCGGGAAGCCAGACATTCCAAAGCCCTTGCCATTATTGAGCTGGATCAACCCGCTCCCCAGAAGTCCATAGCAAAGATCTCGCAAGTTCCCAGCGTGGATACGGTGATAGTTCTACCCCCCATATCCATGGAAGAGGGGGAATGATCCATGACAATAACATCCATTGCCGAACTCGTTGAAACAGCGTCATCCCATGATTTGACAATCGGCGCTTTAGTGCGGAAACTTGAAGCGGAAGAGACCGGACTTTCCATTTCTCAACTTGATGAAAAAATGAAGAAGCGCTTAGAAGTGATGCGCGATTCAGTAGCCAGGGGGCTTCAAGGCATGCATTCAAAGAGCGGACTTACAGGCGGAGATGCCCTCAGAATGGCAGAAGCTCTATCAAGAGGCACTCTGATAAACGCAGAATCCCTGAACTCCGCAATGGCATATGCTCTTGCAGTCGCCGAAGTAAATGCGGCTATGGGACGGATTGTAGCAGCTCCTACAGCAGGATCCTGTGGTATATTACCCGGAGTATTGCTGTCAGTAGGTGAGATACTTGATGCAAGTGACGCCTCCCTAATAGAAGCCCTTTTCACTGCAGGCGCAGTAGGCGCAGTCGTAGCAAGGAGCAGCACCTTAGCAGGAGCTGCAGCAGGCTGTCAGGCTGAATGTGGCACCGCGGCCGCAATGGCTGCCGCTGCTGTCGCACAGCTGGCTGAAGGATCGCCTCACCAATGCGCTAATGCAGTGGCATTTGCTTTTAAAGGCCTGTTAGGCTTGGTTTGTGACCCGGTAGCAGGATTAGTTGAAGTCCCGTGCATAAAACGAAACGCTATCTGCGTCGCAGTAGCGCTGGCTGCAGCTAACATGGCTCTCGCAGGAATCGAAAGCGTCATACCGGCTGATGAAGTCATTGAAACCATGGGGTTGGTCGGCCGTGAGCTGCCTGCTTCCTTAAGAGAGACTGCTCTCGGCGGACTTGCTGCCACCCCTACAGGAAAAAAGCTGGCAACGGAGCTGCTCTCCCACGAGTAAAAGTAAACCCGGCTGATTGTCAGGCCGTATCTTCAGCCTGCCGACACTCGTGCCTGCCGGGCAAGCCTGATAAACCCAGAGACGACAGCGCTCTTTCCCATCGATTGCCCATCTTGATATCTGTCAATCGATTATCGTCACAACCTCATCCCAAGGACGCTCAGGGCGGGGACGGCGAGGCATCGGACGTTCCTTGGGATACCCTATGGGAATCATGGCAACAGGACGAAGGTGCCCGGGGAGTTCCAACGCCTGACCGGCAGCGTCTTCGTCAAAAGCCCCTACCCAACATGCGCCAAGCCCGAATCCGACGACTGCAAGAAGCATGTTCTGGACACAAGCAGCAGTATCTTGTATAGAGTAGAGTTCTGAACCCCGATTGCCATACTTGCTTGCACTCCTACCCGGGTCTGCAATGACTACTATGACCACAGGAGCATCCTCAACGAATTTCTGTCCGAACGCTGCCTTTGATAAACTCGCCTTCAGTTCAGGGCGCTTCACTACAACGACTTGCCACGGCTGCATATTACCTGCGCTTGGTGCTTTCAGCCCGCACTCCACGATCCGCCTTACAATATCATCATGCACCGGATCCGATTTAAAGTGACGCTCACTACGACGTTCTCTTATAGCCTCAAAAAGGTCTTTCGTCAATTCAATCACCCTCCGCATACAGTGATTTCACTACATCTCGCGTATCACAAGCCCATGGCGTGTCGTATCCATTATCCGATCCATATATACCGGCTCTGCTCTGATGCCTTCCGGCTTTCGAGTTCTCTTCTTATGGAGCCTTCGGATTCTGAAGTCTTCCACTATGATAGATTTCCCCTGCAAAGTGAAAGTTCCTGCAAAACCTTTGGTGAGTAATAGCGTGGAGCAACGGGTGTCATATTGAAAGGGCTTCTGAAAAATCAGGAATTTGCCGGAATCTGCATATGGCTGTGCCTATGGTTATGTGCACGGTTATGCAGAAGGCCCATGATAACAAAAGCAGCCCTTCTGCAACGCAAAAGACCTTTCAAACAGCAAGAAGGGCCCTATAGGAAAACAATCTTCCCGGGAAGGATATAGAAGATTTCCTTCTCACAACTTAATGAATGTCAATTCGGTAACTCTTCTCCTTAGCGTCCGGGGCTTTGGGGATGACGACCTCAAGCACGCCGTTCCTGAATTCGGCATGCGCCCGGCCGCCCGATATCGTGTCTTACCCACATCCCTTCAAAACTGACGTGAGAAAGGCCTCTATACGCACGGGAAGCAGCTTCCTCCATAGAACTCCCGACACTGACTGCATTTAGAACACGCCCCCCGGCAGTTACAAGTCTCTCACCGTCCAGACGAGTCCCTGCGTGGAAAATGAGAACGCCGTCCTTTTCAGCCTGCTCCTCATCGATAAAGATCTCCTTGCCTAACCGGGGTTGTTCAGGATATCCGCAAGATGCAGCCACCACGCATACGCAAGCCCCGTCCCGCCAATCAAGCGTTATTGAAGAGCATGTCCCCTCAACAGCCGCTTCTAACGCGTCAACAAGATCAGATTCCATCATCGGCAGAATTGCCTGCGTCTCCGGGTCACCGAACCTGGCGTTAAACTCAAGCACCATCGGCCCCTGGGATGTAAGCATTAACCCTGCATAAAGGACTCCGACATAACGATGTCCTTCAGATGAAAGACCTCTTATTACAGGCATTATAATATCGTCCATAATTTGAGTCTGAAGAGAGAAATCAAACCCGGGAGCGGGAACGACGGCGCCCATACCTCCGGTGTTCGGGCCTCTATCCCCATCTTTGGCACGCTTATGATCCTTTGCGCTAACCAGGGGAATAGCGGATATTCCGTCAGTGATAACCAAGAAACTCGCCTCGCGACCGAAAAGACAGTCTTCAACAATGATTTCTCGGCCTGCAGTAAGGTTTGCGACGATATCCACCGCCTGCTCGCCCTCGTCCAGGGTGTGGGCAACGACCACCCCTTTCCCGGCTGCAAGCCCGTCCGCCTTTACTACCACAGGGCCTCCGTGGGCCCGGACATAACGTTTAGCTGCTTCAGGATCCCGAAAAATACGATAGTCGGCAGTGGGGATCCGGTGCCTGGTCATGAACTGCTTTGCCCATACCTTACTCGTTTCAATGGATGCTGCAGCCTTAGTCGGACCGAATACAGGTATACCAAGACGCATGAACTCATCGGAAGCGCCGAGAGCAAGCGGCGCTTCCGGACCGATAACAGCAAGATCCACATGATTTTCAAGAGCAAAGCACGCCAGCTGATGTAAGTCATTTGCAGGAATGGGCACGCATTTGGCAAGCCCTTCCATACCGGGATTCCCCGGGGCGGCATACACCTTGGACACCCGAGGACTTGCTCCGAGTTTCCAAACGAGAGCATGTTCCCTTCCGCCTTGCCCAATTACAAGTATGCAAAGATTATCCTGTTTCACTGATTTCCCTCCTGAGACAAACGTCAATGAATAAGGCTGTACTCAATGCCTGAAATGACGAATACCTGTAAATACCATAGCTATTCCATGCTCATTGGCAGCGTCTATGCTTTCCTTGTCCCGAATCGATCCGCCCGGTTGTATGATTGCAGTTACACCTGCTTTCGCAGCTGCATCTACACCGTCCCTGAAAGGAAAGAAAGCGTCTGATGCCATAACTGCACCCTCTGCCTTGATGCCTGCATGCTCCGCTGCTATCCTCACTGACCCTACGCGATTCATCTGGCCTGCTCCGACGCCTACAGTAGCGTCGTCCTTCCAAAACACGATTGCGTTGGACTTGACGTGCTTCACTACTTTGAACGCAGAAAGCAGCCACCTGGCTTCCTGCTCAGTGGGGCGCCGCTCAGTCACCACCTCAACGTCATCCATATTGAGATCTCGGGGGACATCAGGGCTTTGGGCGATAAATCCGCCGTCCACCCATCTGACATCGAGTTCAGGAAGATCATCGTAGACATTCTCAGGAAGAACAAGAACACGTAGATTGGGCTTCTTGCTTAGCACATCAAGAGCCTCATCAGTCACGCCTTTTGCCAGAACAGCTTCAACAAAGGTTTCCACGATTCTTGTGGCTGTATCACGGCAAAGGATCCCGCCTAAACCGACTATACTTCCAAAGGCGGATACAGGATCAGCCTCGCGCGCCTTGACGTACGCGTCTTCAAGACTGCTTCCTGTTGCGACTCCACAAGGATTTGTGTGTTTAATGACGACTGCCACAGGCTCTTCCCGAAATTCCCGCATGATCCTGAGGGCTGCGTCAGCGTCGAGTAGGTTGTTAAAAGACAGTGGTTTCCCCTGGAGCAGCCTGGCGCCGGCAATGCCTGAGTACGGAGGATCTCCGATTGCGTAAAATGCCCCCATCTGGTGGGGATTTTCACCGTACCTAAGGTCAAAGGCTTTCGTTCCACGGACACATACTATAGGCACAAAAGAATCTTGAGATTCGTGCATAGGTTCAGCAACGCTTTTTGCATTATCTGTCTTGGGCGGATTAGCGCCGAGATACCCTGCAATTGCCGCATCATATTCAGCAGTATGCCTGAAGGCCTCCTCCGCGAGCTTTGCCCGCATCGCCTTTGACACATCGCCTTTTGACCTGAGCTCTGCGATAATCTCACTATATTTACCGGGGTCTGTAACGACTGTGACCCGCTCGAAATTCTTCGCAGCTGCCCGCACCATAGTCGGCCCGCCGATGTCGATATTCTCAACTGCCTCTTCCAAAGTGACATCGGGTTTTTCTATGGTTTCCTTAAAAGGGTATAGGTTCACTGCTACAAGGGAGATAGGATCAATCCCGTGAAGCTTTAGCTCTTCTTCATGCTCTCGCGTTGCGCGGGCAAGTATCCCTGCGTGTATCTTAGGGTGCAAGGTCTTAACTCTGCCCCCTAAGATCTCAGGGAATCCTGTAACCTCAGACACCAAAGTCACGGGAATCCCTGCCTTGGAGAGTTCTGCTGCGGTGCCCCCTGTAGAGAGGATCTCAAAGCCCAGATCGATTAACGCCCGGGCAAATTCCACTACGCCGGATTTGTCGTAAACACTTATGATTGCCTTTCGTTTTGCCATTTCATCAGCCTCCGTATATGATGACCTTTCTTCCGTTCCTTCGGATTTTCCCGGCCAGAACAGCGTTGATACACTCAATCATAAGCGCATGTTCTTCAACCAGGATCCGGGCTCTCAGAGTATCCTCTGTGTCGTCAGGCATTACGGGAACCACTCTCTGACCGATTATAGGGCCTGTATCAGTTCCTTCATCTACGAAATGTACTGTACAGCCTGTGTATCTAACCCCGTACTCCAAGGCTTGCTTCTGAGCGTCGAGGCCGCGAAAAGCCGGAAGGAGTGAAGGGTGAATATTGATGACCTTTTCCGGAAACTCGTCAAGGAAACCCTTCCCTAAGAGCCTCATGAACCCGGCAAGGACTACGAGATCAGGGGAGAACCTCTTTACTGCCTCTGCAAGTCCCAAGTCAAACTCCCGCTTGGAGCGGTATGACTTGCGCTCCACCACGACTCTTGGTATGCCGTGGCCTTTCGCCCGCCGGAGTGCGGTAGCGTCAGGATTATCCGAGATGAGCCCTACAACTTCCCCACACAGCCTCCCTGACTCACTTGCGTCAATTATGGCCTGAAAATTCGTTCCTTGCCCTGAAGCCAAAACGACAATGCGGGGTCTCCCATGTGCCACGCTATCCATTGGAGAATAACACCTCCCCGTTGCCGGGGATCACCTGACCTACCACGTAGCATCGTTCGCCTGAGGCAATGAGGGCCTCCAGGGCAGTGTCTACATCATAAGGCCTCACTGCCACAATAAAGCCGAGTCCCATGTTGAAAACGCGTCTCATTTCATGCTCTTCTACATTGCCAAGCTTCTTAAGAAAATCAAAGATTGGAGGAATCTGCCACGATCCCGGGTCGAGCCGGATCGCGAGACCTCGTGGCAACATCCTCGGGGGATTGTCAATGAGTCCGCCTCCTGTAATATGAGCAAGGCCTCGGATTTCCACGGATTTTGCAAGGCTGAGAATGGATTTTGCATAGATCCTAGTTGGCTCCAGGAGTTCTTCTACCAGAGGGCGTCCGAGTTCTATCGGCTCATCTGAAAGGTTGAGGCATGCGATATCAAATAAGATGTGGCGCGCCAAGGAAAACCCGTTGCTATGAAGGCCTGATGACGCCAAACCGATGAGAGTGTCCCCCGGCTGAATACCACTGCCGTCAATAAGCTTTGACCTTTCCACCGCGCCCACTGCGAACCCTGCTATATCGTAGTCATCGCCCTTGTAAAACCCGGGCATTTCCGCAGTCTCAC